>CBFGPU010000011.1:0-13716 GCA_965650715.1 uncultured Haloferula sp.
AAAATAGAGAATACCACTAATGCTTCATAATGAACGATATGCAATAACTCCCCAAATGGGATAAATCTCAGAATTGAGTCTGATTTTTTTCTAGAATCCCTCCGCTTTGGCATAATTCTGTCAGCCTCACGTCGTAAAAATACAAAGGCCGCACCCGCGACAATGCACGGGTGCGGCCATTTGTCGTCTGTTCAAACTCACTCCACCGCTTCTGCCACCGCCTGCAAGAAGCCCCTGCCCGAAAGACCTTCGGAAGCGGTTAGACGGAAGGTGTGCAGTTCGTAATCCGGATCCCCGGAGACCGTGGACCCGACCCTGGCCACCTCGCTGGTGAAGCCGAGGAGGTCGAGCGAACCGCGGATGACATAAACCACGCCCCCCACCGTCGCGGTTTGGACTCCGTTCGGGCCGCTCGCGAAGGTAGCCCCGCTGCGCACCGGCACGGTCAAGGTCAGCTCGCTCTGGCCGTTGGCATTCGTGTCCGCCAGCGCCGTGGTGACTCCGCCGCGGTCGGCACCGTTCTGAGGATCGCCGTTGAAGGCGAATTCGGCGAGGTTGCTCGCGCCGTCCTGATCGGCATCGTCGTTACCGCCCTGACCGGTCCCGCCCAGCTTGGCGATTTCCCAGTCGTCGTCCATGCCGTCCCCGTCGCCGTCCGGATTGGTGCCGCCCATGCGGACCACCGTCAGGCTCTCGACCACGGGGAACTTGTGCGCGTTGCCCGTGAAAAGATCGGAGCCGTAGAAGCCCACCGTCAAGTCACCCAACGAATCAAGGAAGGCCGGCTGGACTCCCGGAGTGAGGTTCACGCCGTGCACCGAAAGCGCCCAGACCCCGCCGGTCCGGCTAAGTTCCACCGTCATCGGCTTCCCGGCCGCGAGCGAATCCTGATCGCCCGGGAAGACCGCGTCGCTGTCGTTGTTGCCGTTGGTGTTCACCCCCAGGGTGCCCTTGGTCCCGATCCGGCCCCCGCGCACCAGTTGCGTCGAGCTGGCCCCCGCGAAGATCCCGATCTGGTCCGCACCACCCATCGCCGGGGTGTTGATGAATTTGACCCGGACCGTGAAGTCCTGGTTCCCGGTGAAACCCAGCGAGGAGAGCTGGATCCCCAGCGCCGCTTGGTTCGACATGAAGGACTGGCCGTTGAAATCGGTCGTCTCGGTCCGGAAGGTGAAGGTGCCGGTCCCCGTGGTATCGAGGTTGATGTTCGGGTCGTTCGGCAGGTACGCCGGATTCGTTCCCGTGTTCGCCAGGCGCACGAGGCCGGTCGGCTCCGCGTCCACGTCGGTGATGGTGCCGGTCGCACCCGCGGTCTTGAAGTCCATGAAGCGGATCACGTCCGCGAGCCCGTCGCCGTTCACGTCGGTGTGCGTGGAGCTGGCCAGAGCCGGATTCGAGTTCGCTTGGTATTCCTGCAGGTTGGTCGAACCGTCGCTGTCGAAGTCGTCGCCCGCACCCTCGTCGGTCACGCTGCTGAAATGGGTAAGTTCCCAGCGGTCGTCCAGCCCGTCGCCGTCGGCATCGCCGGTCGGATTGAGCGCCGACTCCGGGTTCGCCGGATTCGTGTCGTCCAGGAACTCCTGGAGGTCGCTTACCCCGTCTTCATCGAGGTCGCCGGTGCCATCGCGACCGGTTTCCGACAGGAAGGCGATCTCCCAAGCGTCCGGCATGCCGTCGGCCGGTTCTTCCGTTTCCGGGAAGTCGAGGCGGGCGGTCGGGTCGGTCCCGGCGGCATACTCCTCGTCGTTGGGAGTGTAGTCGTTGTCCGGGTCGCCCAAGGCTCCTTGGGTCAAGCCCAGGAAGTGCTCCTGCTCCCAGGCATCCGGCAGGCCGTCGCCATCGATGTCGCCCGGGATCGAGGCCGCGTTGCGCGGATCGGATCCGGCCGTGTACTCCTGCAGGTTGGTGTAAGCGTCGGCGTCGGGATTCCCCGAGGCCCCGTTGTCCGCGTTCACCGAGCCGTTATCCGCGGGATCCAGGCTGTGCTCGATTTCCCACACGGTCGGCAAGCCGTCACCGTCACCGTCATTCGCGCTGAAGGACGCGAGGAATTCCGAGGGTTGCAGAGCGACGTTGCTGATGCGGACCTCGTCGATCCCGCCGTCCCAGCGGTCGCCATGGTTCTGGGTTGGATCGTCGCTCGTGCCGTAGCGACCGCGCCCCACCGTCCAGCCCCACGCGTGGCCATTCGCGTCGTTGCCCGGATTGATCAGCGCCGGGTCGGCGCTTCCGGTCAGGGTGGTGGACGCCACTTCCACGTGGGAACCGGAGCTGCCCGTCTTTTTGTAGAGCTTGAGCGTGGTGCCGTCGCTGGTCGCCGCGAAGTGATACCAGGTGCCCGCCACCATCGGCGTGGTATCCACCGCCTCATGGGCGACGCCCGTCGCATCCACATAGGCGATGCGGAAGAGGTCATTGCTCATCTTCTGGAAATAGAGGGGAGCATGCGCCGGCTCTCCGGTCTTCACGTCGTTGCCCTCGCGGCCCACGACCGTGCGGAAGCCGCCAAGCACGTCGGTGTAGAAGGAAGCCTCGATCGTCCACGTGGACGAAGTCCAGGTATCGAGATTGACCCCGGTCGGCGCGGTCTGTGTGGACCAGGTAAAGCTCGCGGGGAATGCTCCGGAGTTCTCGATGAACCAGCCGTTGGTCTCGCCGGTCTGCGGCACCGTCAAGAACGGCGCTCCCGTCGTCGCGGGCCGGTGCACGTGCCCGCTGACATCGTCGTTCCAGGTGACCAGGCGGTTGCCGTTGCCCGAAAGGTCGGGCACCGGAATCCCGGCAGCCTGGACGGCCGTACGGCCATTCGTATCCTGGGCATAGGCCCCGTCGGTGGGCACGGTGGCCCCTTCTCCTTCGAATCGCCAGTAGGCGATGGTGTCGGCTTGTGCCGTGAGTACGGCAAACGGAATCAGCGGGACCCAGAACGGGCCCGGTATGCGGGTCTTGGATTTCATAAGGTTGTCGGGTTCCACCGGTGGTGGTCGGCCACCGGGACAGGAAACAACGGCCTCCGATCTCACCGGCCAGATGCCCTTGGCGGCATCTCCATGGCGCGGGGGAATGCGGAGGTTTGCGTCCTGCGCCCCCACCCTATCAACCTAGCTTCTAGTATCAGCCGCCCCTCCACCGGTATGTTCCCGACATATCGACGCTCGCCATTGTATGACAAAAACCCTTAACCTCCTCTCTTTCAGACAACAAAACGCGGCTCCTCACCAAGCGAATTCCACTCCTCAAACGGGTTTTATTTTTAGATCACTCTAAAATAACCGGCCCGCCGGGATATTTTGCGCAGCGAATGCCCCTCAAATCCAAGCTTTGCCAGCCCCGCCCAACTTCCTAACATCCCGGCGGTGGAAGGAACGCGGGACGACGATCAGCGGGAGCCGACGCGCCGCGAATGGACCGGCTATTGGAGCCTGATCGTCCAACAGACCCAGTACGCCTTCAACGAGAAGTCCGCCCAGTTCCTCCTCGTCCCCCTCGGCGGCTGGCTGATGGGGAAGGCCTCCAAGATGGAGTACGCGGTAGGCCTGATGCTCTCACTCCCCTACATCCTCTTCGCACCCTTGGCCGGTTGGCTCAGCGACCGCCGCTCCAAACGCGATGTCGTCCTCGGGGCCGCCCCGATCCAGCTCCTCCTTCTAGGCGTCCTGTGCAGTGCCATCGCGATGAAGAACTTCAGCCTGGCGATTGCGGGGTTCATCGGGCTGGCGATCTTGGCCGCGTTCTACAGCCCCGCCAAGATGGGGATCGTGAAGGAGCTCGTCGGCTCCCGCCGCCTCGGCTTCGCCTCCGGCGTGCAGCAGATGACCGCCATGCTCGCGGTGCTCGCCGGGCAGATTCTGGCCGGTTTCGTCTTCGACGACCGGCTGAAGCGCTTGGGCGACGGTTGGCAGGCTGCCCATGGCCCCCTGCTCGTGATCGCGGCCCTGGCCGTGCCACCGGTCCTGATCGGGTTGCTTATCCCCAAAACCCCGCGGGGCCGGGCAGAACCGCTCACCCCGCGTCTGGCATTCCGGCATTTCCACCAGCTCGCGGATCTCTGGAAGAACCCCGTGCTGCGCCGCACCTCCTTTGGCATCGCCTTCTTCTGGGCCTTCGCGGGCTTCATCAACCTGTGGTCGATCACCGTGGCGAAGGAGATGACCGGCGGGGCGAACGGATTCGGCAGCGCGGCCTCGAAGTTCATGATCGCCGCCACCCTCGGCATGGCCGCCGGCTTCGGCACGGCATCGCTCCTCATGCGGCGCCGGATCGAACTCGGCTGGGTGCCGCTGGCGGGGATCGCCATGACCGTTTCTACCCTGATGCTCGCGGTCCCGCACCCCGCGGGCGCGGCGTTCCTGATCCTCCTCGGTCTGACCGCGTTTTTCGCCGCGGTCTTCCTGACCCCTCTCAATGCCTTCCTGCAGGACCAATGCCCGCCGGAGCACCGCGGCGAAATCCTCGCCGCCGCGAACCTGCAGGACTGCCTGCTCGGCGCGACCGTGGCGGGCGCGCTGATGCTGGCCGCCTATCTCCGCCAGCTCCTGGGCGATCCCTGGTGGCTCGGCACCCACGCGCTCCTGCTGCCCGCAGCGCTGGCCTGCGGCTGGATCACGATCCACATCGCCCGCCTCATCCCCGCGGACCTCGTCCGGGTGGTGGGTCTCACCCTGATCCGCTTCGTCTACAAGATCCGCACCAGCGGCGAATCCAACATCCCCGCCAAGGGCGGCGTCCTGCTGCTACCGAACCACGTGACCTGGGCGGATGCCTTTTTCCTCACCGCCGCCTGCCCGCGCCCGGTGCGCTTCGTGATGGAGCAGGGCTTCATGGGCCAAGCCGCCATCCGGGTCTTCTGCCAGCTCTTCGACACCCTGCCGATTTCCTCCAGCAAACCCCGCGAAGCCCTCAAGGCCTCCGTCGAAGCGCTCAAACGCGGCGACGTGGTGTGCATGTTCCCCGAGGGCCAGCTCACCCGCACCGGCACCCTGCAGGAATTGAAGCGCGGGTTCGAACTGATCGCCCGCCAGGCCGGGTGCCCGTCCATCCCGGTGTGGTCCGACGGCGCATGGGGCTCGATCTTCTCCTTCGAAGGCAACCGCTTCTTCCGCAAGATCCCCCACCGCCTGCGCTACGGGATCTCGGTCGCGTTCGGCAGGCCGCTCGGCCCGGATGAGGCGGACCTCGAATCGATCCGGCATGGCATCATGGCGGCCTCCGCGATGGCCCTGCACGAGCGGGCCGGCCCTTCGGCCCTGCGCGCGAACGCCCTCCAACTCGCGGCCGTGAATGCGTTGCCGCGCGGCGGGGACTTCGGGATTCTGAAAGGCGATCCTTTGCCCGCCTCGCTGCCCGCCTTGGCGGAATACGAAAATATCTTCGGCACGATTCCCCGTGAGTCCCATGACCCGGATCCCTTCATCGACCGCTTCTGGCTGGGCGGCGAGGATCTCCGCCGCCACATCGAAATGTCGCCGCCATCCTCCGGAGGCGTCTTCTTCGATTTCAGCCCGCGCGCGAGTCAAGCGCTCGAACGCACCGACTGGGTGCACTGTCCCTGCCTCGCGATCGACGGCGTGGTGGTGGCGATGTCGATGCCCGATCCACCGCTCTCCCATCCGGGCTCCAAATCGCAGCCCGGCTCGAAAGCCGGGGCCCTCGGCATCGTCTTGCCCGGATTCGAGGTATTGAAGGAAGGCGAGGCGTGGATCGTTCGGGGACCGGCGGCACCGGACGGCATCGCCTTGCCTGCGGGCTATCGGGTCGATGAGCAGGGGTTCGTCATCGCAGATTGAGCGACTGCCTCTCCGCTCCCGATTTGCAATCCACGGGCGGATCGGCGATGGATAGATGCCAGTTGTTCCAAAATCCCGAAGCCATGAAACACGTCCTGAAGTTCATCGTCGCCGCCTCGACCGCCAGCATGCTCTCCATGTGCGGGGCAGGATATGATCGCGCCTCCCTCGATCCCCGGCCGAACGAAGGAGCGGTGGCGGCGGAACCGGCCTCGCGCTCGGGCAGTTCGCCGGAAGGAGGGTCTTCGTCGCCCGGCGGCGGCCGCGTGGCCCTGCCACCGGAGCAGCCACGCCGTTAGTCGGGGCCGGTCACGCGATCACGTAGGCAGCGCGAACTTGAAGATACGGGGATCCCGGGCATTGTCGGGCTTGCTGTTCCACCCCGTCCCCCCCCGATGAAATTCACCCTGCTTGCCACGGCAGCGCTGCTGCTCGCCCCCGTGTCCGCCTTTGCGGCCGCACCGTCTCCGGTCGGAACCTGGGAAGTCAACCTGGCCGGTGCCGACCAAGGTATCGCCTACGTGACCTTCGAGGACGACCACGACTTCACCGCCTATGGCGTCAGCGCGGAATCCTTCGGACTCTTCACACTCTCCGGCACTTGGGCGGTGGATGACAAGGGCCTGCTGACCGGTTCCTACACCGAAACCATCAATGGCGCGGAGGTTACGGGCACGATCAGCGGCAAGGTCACGGCCAAGAAACTGAGCGGCAAGATCACCGCGACCAACGGCAATTTCAGCTTCGCGGGCACGCCCGAGAAGGAGACCCAGAACCTGAGCGGCTCCTGGACCGGCATTGCGGTGCTCGGTAAAACCCGCCTGTCCGAGATCTATCAGATCACGGGCACCGGGACACCCCACGTTTTCCAGATCACCGGCTTCGGCGTCTCCCCGACGGGTGGAGAGTTCGACATCAGCGGTGTCGCGCTAGCCGGCTCGAAGGGCAAGCTCCGCATCTTCGCCCTCAGCGAGTATCCGTGGGCGGAAACACCCGGTGCGACAAACCTCTCCGGCGTCATCAACGTCGGGAAGACGAAGGGATTGCTGCGCGGTTTCGAGACCACCGGACAGCCGATCAAGATATCGCTCCGGCGCTGAGTCTCAGGTGGAAGCAGAACACTCCAAATGAAGAAGCCCGGCAGCATCTGCCGGGCTTCTTCTTTGGAAAAGCGCAACCTTGAACCTCAAGGAATCCAAGGAGCTACACATCGTCAGGCTCGGCCGAGCTTCCGGTTCTGATCCCAAACTCGAACTCGGACAACCAAAGGTCCTCCTCGTCGTCCTTTATCTTATTCTTCTTATTGAAGATTTTTACAACCCGGTTCCATGGAGTCCGTGCTCCAAGGGTCAGGGAGAACTCGTCCGGATCCAACGCGCCATTAGCATCCAGATCGGCGAGGAGGAACTGGCGGGGACGGGAAGGCGACATGAACTTGCGACCACCGAAGGACTTGGCGTATTCGGTAAGGGTGACACCCTCTGTGGTCTCGTCGCGATCCATGTATTCGTAGCGGTGCATGATCACCACTTCCGCCAAGCGCCCCCCATGGCCCAGGAAATATTCCTCGTAGGTCAGAGCTCCGCTCGCGTCGGTGTCGATCTGCCGGAAACGCTTCGCCCACACTGCCTCCTTGCCGGTGCCGTCCCCAAAGGTGGTGATAACGAGATCGGCGGATTTGGCGGACTCTCCCCCGGCGGAAGTCGCCGTTACATTGTAGGTGTAGGTCGTGGACAAGGTAAGACCGATGTCCTGGAAGCTCGTGCCAGTGATGTCCTCCTCCACGACCTCGTCATCCCGATAGATGGTGTAGGCGGTGGCTCCATCGACCGCATTCCATGCCAAGCTGACCGAGGTGGGGGTGATATCGGTTGCGCGGAAGTTACCGGGTACGCCGGGGGTAGCAGCAGGAGTAGCCGAGGCGATGTTGGAGCGCTCGGATTCAACCGGGGCTGCGGAGGTTCCGGTGAAGGAAACCACCTGATACCGGTACAAGGTGCCTGCGACGAGTGCCGGATCATCGTCCGTGTAAGAAGTCGATGCCGGCCCGATTTCGCCGAAGGTGGTGATGTTGACAAAACTGCCGCCGGAGCCTTCCGCGCGATAGACGAAGAATCCTACCGGAGTGGGAGGAGTCGGGGTACCCGCGGTACTTGGCGCGGTCCACGTCAACCGGATGGTCTTGCCGGTGCTGGCCACCGCGCTCAGAGCAGTCGGCGGGTTCGGCTGTTGGCCGGAAGCGACCGCGGCGGACAATAGAAAAGCTAGGAAAGCGAGAAAACGCATGGATTTCGGGGCGGGTGATGGATCGTGGGGGAACGCAACGAGGAACCTGCGGCCGGAAAGCGCTGCCATCAAGTCCCGTGTCGTTCCGATGATGTGTGCCCAAGGAAAACCACCGAAGGGCGGATTTGTGTCTCACTTTTCTTCTCGGAGGCGATTGAAATGGGAATCCGGCCGTGATTTCGCGGAAGGATCTGCCAGCTTGGGAGGATGAAGGAGACCCGCAGGGAGCGCGATTCGATGGGCGAGATGGAAGTTCCGGCGGGCGCCCTTTACGGGGCCTCGACGGCCCGAGCGGTGGAGAATTTTCCGATCTCCGGGACGCCCCTGCCGCCGCGGTTCATCCACGCCTACGGGATGATCAAGGCGGAGGCGGCGCGGACGAACGGAGAACTCGGGCTGCTGGACGGGGAAATCGCGGCAGCGATCGCCGCGGCGGCGGAAGAGATCGCGGCGGGAAGGCACGACGGACATTTCCCGATCGATATCTATCAGACGGGTTCCGGAACCTCGACGAACATGAACGTGAACGAGGTGATCGCCCACCTCTGTGCCCGCGGCGGGCTGACGGTGCACCCGAACGACCAGGTGAATCTGGGACAATCCTCCAACGACACCTTCCCGACGGCGATGCATCTGGCCACCGCGCTGGCACTGAAAGACGATCTGGCGCCGGCGCTGGATGCGCTGGCGGCGACGCTCGAGGCAAAGGCGGGAGAATTCCACGGGGTCCTGAAGATCGGACGCACGCACCTGATGGACGCCACGCCGGTACGCCTGGGCCAGGAATTCGGCGGCTGGGCCAAACAGGCCTGGCTGGCATCTTCCCGCGCCCACAAGGCGCTGAAGGCGCTGCACGACCTGCCGCTGGGCGGGACGGCGGTGGGAACGGGACTGAATGCCCACCCGGAATTCGCGGCGCGTACGATCCGGCGGCTGGCGGAACGGACCGGACTGGAACTGCGGGAGGCGGAAAACCATTTCGAGGCGCAATCGGCGAAGGACGCCTGCGTGGAGGTCCACGGACAGCTCGCGACGATCGCCATCTCGCTGCACAAGATTGCGTGCGATCTGAGGTTGCTGGGATCAGGGCCCCGCTGCGGGATCAGCGAGATCCGGCTGCCAGCCACGCAGCCGGGGTCGTCCATCATGCCCGGAAAGGTCAACCCGGTGATCGCGGAGTCGGTGACGATGGTCGCAGCCCGGGTCGCGGGAAACCAGACAACCGTCGCGTGGTGCGGAGCGGGCGGATTCCTCGAGTTGAACGTCTCGATGCCCTTGCTAGCGGCCTGTTTGCTGGAATCGGCGGGGCTGCTGGCGAATGCGGCCACGGTGCTCCGGACGAAGTGTGTCGAGGGGATCGTCGCGAACGAGGAACGCTGCCGCGAATTGATCGAGTATTCACTCTCGATGGTGACCTCGCTGGTTCCGAAGATCGGCTACGACAAGGCGGCGGCGATCGCGAAGGAGTCCGTGGCGACGGGACGCACGGTGCGGGAGTTGTGCCTGGAAAGATTGGAAGAACTGGGAATCAGCGCACGGGAACTGGAGGAGGCACTGGACCCGGGGCAGATGGCTGGCGGCTAGCTAGCGGCCGAATTTCCGCATCAGGCGCTTCTGGATCGGCGTCAAAGTGAAGGGCAGCCAGCGGGCAAGGGAGCAAAGAAGCTTGGCATTTGCCGGGAAGATGATGCGCGGTTTTCCGGAAGCGACGCCGTCGAGGTACTGCCGGGCTGCGGTTTCCGGACTCATCATGGGTGCCGGCAGGTCTTGGACCACGTCGGAAACGTTCGCACCCAGCACCCGGTCCTGGGTGAAGATGTTGGAATTCACATAGCCGGGGCAGACAACGGTCACTTTGATTCCATAGGCCTTGGCTTCAGCCGCGAGGGAGCTGCTCATGCCGATGACAGATTTCTTCGCGGTGGTGTAGGCGGAGGCGGTGGCGTAGCCGGTGATGCCGGCGACCGAGCCGGTGCTAACGATATGTCCGTGGCCTTGTTTGACCATCAGCGGATAGACCAGCATCACGCCGTTGAGAACCCCCATCAGGTTGATATCGAGGAGCCATTTCCAGCGCTCGAAGGGAACCTTGTGAGCCTCGCCGAGGAGGGTCACGCCCGCGTTGTTGAAGAGGAAATCGAGGGGACCGGCGGCGCTGCACTCCTCCACCCAGCGGGCGTAGTCGGCCCGGTCGGTGACATCCAGCTTGCGGGCGACGACCTTGCCCGGGCCGGAGACCGCAGCAACGAGCTGGTCGAGTCCGGCGGCATCCATGTCCGCGGCATGGACGGTGGCACCGCAGGCAACGAGGCGGAGCGCGAGGGCTCGCCCGATGCCGGAGGCGGCGCCGGTGAGAAGGACATTACGATCGGCGAAAGCCCTGCGGGTGGATTCGGAGATGCTCATGCCGAGAGTTCGCGGAAGCGTTTCACCATGCGGGCATGGATGGTGCGGAGCAGCCAGGGGAAGCGAGGGCCGACCCAGGAGAGCAAGCGCGCGTAGCCCGGGAAGACGATCTCTTTCTTCCCCGCGGCGATCCCCTTGAGGATGGCGGTGGCCGCAGCGGCCGACTCGATCATGCCGAAGCCCATTTCCTCGATCTGTTTGAGGGTGTTGTCGTAGTTCGAGCGGCGGTAGATCGCGGCTTGGTAGATGCCGGTGCGGACATAGCCGGGGCTGACGAGATGGACGGAAACGCCATGCTGCGGAGCTTCGTAGCGGAGCGTCCGGTAGAGCCCCAGCAGACCCGCCTTCATCGTGGCATAGGGCACGGAGGTAGGGTACCCGGCGTAACCGGCGAGCGAAGAGACGAGAACGAGGCGACCGCGCCCCGCGGCAACCATGGTGGTGTAAACGGCCTGGACCCACTGGCAGTAGCTCAGAAGATCGGTGCGGTAGATCAGATCCCAGTCCTCCGGCTGGACATCCTTCACCTCGCCGAAGATGGAGACGGCGGCAGCGAGATAGATCTCGTCCAAGCGGACCTCGCGGAGGAAGTCGCCGAGGAAAGCCGAGCAGCGGTCGATATCGGCGAGGTCCAGCACGAGCACTTCGGCGGTGCCGCCCTTCGCCCGGATCTCCCCCGCCAGGTCTTCGAGCTTGTCACCGCTGCGGGCGACGAGCCAGAGGCGGGTGCCGGGAGCGGCCAGTTGCCGGGCGAGCTCCAAGCCGATGCCCGAACTCGCGCCGGTGACGAGGATCTCCTTCGCCGCGGAGCCGTTCATCAGAAGCGGTAGTTGGCGGAGAGGCTCACGGAGTGGTGGCGGGACTCGTATTTGCCATTCGCGCTCTGGCCGGCGGGAGTCGGCAGCGCACCGCGGACATCGCGGTTCGAGTAGCCGAACTGATAGGCCAGGAACCAGCCCCAGTCCTCGCACTTGCGGCCGAAGCCGGCATTGAACCAGTGGCGGTCGGCATCGGCCACGGAGGGGTTGAAGAAGGTGTCGGGCTGGGCGTTGCTGTTATAGTCGTAGCCGACGGCGAAGGCGTAGCCGTTGTCCATGGTGTAGCTCACGCCGGCTTCATAGATGAACATGGACTTCCAGTGGAAGGGCACGCCGGTGGCACCGCCGGGGAGCGCCGGCGAGCGCAGGTAGAGGGAATTGAGCGAGTCCCAGTCGAGCCATTCGATATTGGCCTCCACGTTCCAGCCCGGAGCGGGGCGGAAGGAGTAGCCGCCCGCGATGCGGAGCGGGGTGACCAGATCGATATCAGCCGGGCCCGCGCCGAGGATGTTCGAGTAAACCTTGCCGCTGAGGTCCATGGACGTGTCCGAGGCGACATTCAGGCCGAAGGCGTGCTGCTCGTGCGGCTGCCAGCGCAGCGAAAGCGCGCCGGAGAACGAGGTGCCGTCGCCCTCGAAGCGGAGGAAGTCGAGCGGAGCGATGCCGAGACCCTGCTCCAGAGTGAGGTCGGCATAGTTGCCGGAGCCGGAGAGGCCGATCGAGATCGTGTCCGTGAGGTCGTAGGCCAGCGCCACCGTGGCGGAGATGTAGGCAAGGCGTGCCTCCGTCACCACGGTGCGGAAGGGCGAACCCTGGCCCCATTCGGTACCGAGGCCCCAGGGGCTATTGACGCCGAAGCCCCAGGCGAGGTCATCGTGGATCGGCTGGCCGTAGAAAATGCTCGGAACGTATTGCCACTCGGATTTCGCCTCGAAGTCGCCGCCGCCATTGTTGAAGGAGTGGCCGAGATTGATGGCGTAAACCCCGACCTGGGCTTCCGGCTGTTCCAACTGGGTGAGGCCCGCGGCATTGTAGTGCACCGCCGCAGCGCTGTCCGCCGTGGCAACCCAGGCATTGCCCTTCGCAGTGGCGAAGGCGTCCTGGTTCGGAAGGTAGAAGCCGGCGGCTCCCGCGGAAGCGGGGACAAGAACGGCGGCCAATGCGGGAAGGGTGCGGGCTATCATCAGGGTATGCTTATTACTAGCGGATGCTGATAATTGACTCGCTCGAATTTGTCAGCCTAAAAAGGCGGTTTCGCCGGGCTGGCACGCGAATTCGCTATCCGGCGATGCCCCCGTTGCGCAGGGCGTCCTGCCTCCGCTGGAAGTCGGTGGGGCTGACTTCGTAAAAGGCTTGGAACTCGCGGCTGAAATCCTTGGTGGACGGGAACCCGAGTTCGGCGGCGGCTTCCTTGATCGGAAGGCCCTCCATCAGGAGTTGGCGGGCTTGAACCATGCGTTCGCGGCGCAACCAATCCTTGGGGCTGATACCGAGAGAGTCGTTGAAGGTTCGGTGGAACTGGCGGTCGGAAAGGTTGAAGAGACCGCAAAGGCGGCTGACTTTGAAGCCGGTTTCCCTGGCGAGAGGTCCCAGCGGAAGGGGCTCGGGTTCACGCGGGCGGATGGCCACCACCCGGCCGTTGCGATAGGCGATCTGGAGTTCTGGACGCTTCATTTCGGATTCTATATTGCACCGGAGGCTGTCGAGGGCCCGCCGCCGAAGATCGGCAAACTACGTGAAATTACTCACGTTAGAGAAGTCCCAATGCAGAAGAAATGAGGAGATCGTCATCGAAGAGCCAGCGGGCGACATCCGAGCCTTGTGACATTTCCGCCGCCGCGCCGCCTTCACGCACCTGGATCGAGAGGTTGTCCGAGCGGAGACGGGTGACGGAGGCACCGAGATCGTAGATTCCCATGAGGGCGGCCAAGACCGGAACGGCTTCCTCGCCCCCTTTGCCACCCACGCCGAGCATTCCCGCGAGCAGGCGCGGGAAGGGATCGGAGGTTGACCCGAGCATGAAGTTTCCGCCTTCTCCGGTGGTTTCCAAGGATTCGCCGGCCGGAAGCGACTTCACGAAAGCGGCCACGCGGTCGGCGAGAGATGAACCGGAGAATCCCGCCTTGAGCGACTCCTCCAGCATGCCGGCAAGCTTCTTCTCGACCTCGTAAACCTTCCGCCAAGAGTCGATGCCTGCATCCATCGTCCCAGCGCGACCGCTGGCGGCGGCGGTGCCGAAGGCACCAAGGCGAACGAAAGAAGCGACGGCTTCCGCGGCGTGCTTGCCAGGAAGACCGGCGGCGACGGGAGCCAGCGCGAAGGCGGCGAGGCGGGACGAGTAGATCACGTTTGCCAAGGCCTGGAGCTTCGCGCCCATGAGCGAATTGCGCTCGCGTTTGACGATGAAGAACTCCATCGCA
>CBFGPU010000012.1:0-13526 GCA_965650715.1 uncultured Haloferula sp.
GACTGGCCGGGACCGTCGATCCGAGGGGATCATAGCGGTCCCGGCCTCCTTACGGAGTCGCGCGGCTTTCCACGCCGCGAAGGGGAGGGTCCCCGCGGAGTCCTTCAAGACCCCACGCGGTTGGAGTCCCCGGAAACTCCAAAATCATCGACATCCGGCCGTCGGGAAGAGATTGGTTTGGCGCGATCTCCTCCCCCTCGCCCCGATGGACCTCCTGCTCCGCATCAAATGGCGTCCCGGCATCGGTGATCCCACCGCTCTGGGTTGGTTTACAGTCGCCGCTTATGCCGCGGCAGCCCTCTTGGCGTGGCTTGCGTGGAAGAAAACGGGCACCGGCCGGAGCATTTGGCTCTGGGTCGCGATTCTCATGGGCGCCCTCTGCGTGAACAAGCAGTTCGATCTCCAGTCGCTCTTCACCGACCTCGGCCGTGAAGTGGCGAATGCCGGCGGCTGGTACGGCAAGCGCCGCGGTGTCCAGAAGTGGTTCGTCGTCGGCGTCGTCCTGGGGGCGGCTGTCTTCGGCTGCTGGTTCACCTGGCGATTCCGGGTCTTCCTCAAGCACCATAAGATCCTCTCCGCCGGTCTCCTCTTCCTGCTCACCTTCATCGTCGTCCGCGCCATCTCCTTCCATCACTTCGATGTCTTTTTGAAGACGAGTTTCGCCGGCATCAGGTGGAATGGGATTCTGGAGCTTTCCGGCATCCTTCTGATCGCCACCGCCGCCTTTCGCGAACGTCTCGCCCAGATCCGATCGCCCTCCGGCTCGCATGCGATCGCCCGCGGGTCCTCTTGAGCGATGCGGTGTCCGAGGCACCGTCCCGTCACTGCCGCAGTCACCATGCCCTTCGCGCTGCCCTGGTAGAACACCCCCCTGATCCCTTGCCTCACGCCGTCATTTTTCCCGCGTTGCGAACCCGGCCCCATCCCTCCATGCTTTCCCCCATGCGGTGGTTGTTCATGCTCACGATGCCGGTGGTGGCGATGGCTCAGGAAAAGGTTCTTCCTCCGGATCCCGACGAAGCCGCCTATCCCGCCATCGAGCGCTTCGTCAAAGTGCTCGAGCAAGTCCGCCAGCGTCATCCTGATGCCGACAAGGTCGCCTACGACCGCCTCGTGAACCACGCCCTCGAGGGCATGCTCTCCAGTCTCGATCCTTTCTCCAGCTTCATCCATCCTGAGATGGCCCGGGCCCTCGAAGCGGATCCCAAACTCGATCCCTATCTCCCCTCGCTCGGCCTCACGCTGGGTCTTCGCGATGACGGCGTCTATGTCGCCAATGTCGCCCCCGCATCCCCGGCCTCGCGTGCCGGCATCCTCCCGGACTCGGGCATCCAGGAGGTCGATGGCGCAGCGCCGCCGCCCTTTTCGGAACTGCTTGCGTCGATGCGGAAAGCACCGGGGATGAAGACTACGCTCAAGATGAAGTCGCCCGCCGCGCCGCAACCGGTCACCGTCGATCTGGTGCACATGGCGGTCGAGGATCGCGCCGTCACCGATGCCCGCTTGTTGGAGGACGCCAGCACCGGCTACATCCGGCTCGCCTCCTTCATGGGCACCTGCGCCCGCGAAATGGAAGCTGCCCTCGATGAGCTGGAAGACAAGGGCATGAAGACCCTCATCCTCGACCTCCGCGGCAATCCCGGCGGCGATCTCCACCAGACCGTTCAGATCCTCGGCTACTTCCTCCCGCCATCTACCGCCGTCGTCACGACGCAAGGCCGCGGGGGTGGAGTCCAAGGCTATCCGCTCAAGACCCCCGACCGCCAGCGTCGGAAGCGCGAGTATCCCATCAAGGTCCTCATCGACCCCATGTCCGCCTCCGCCTCCGAACTCACCGCCGGGGCCCTGCAGGACCTGAAACGCGCCACCATCGTCGGCGAAACAAGCTACGGCAAAGGCTCGGTCCAGAACATCATCCCGATGGGCGGCGGCACCGCCCTCCGCCTCACCATCGCCACCTACCACACGCCCTCCGGCAACACGCCTCACCGCAAAGGCATCACTCCCGACATCAAGGTGGGAGTGACCGATGCCGACCGCACCAAGCTCCAGCTCTCCTACCGCAAGGACTCCCTCACACCCGACGAAAAGAAGGAACTCGAGGGATGGGAAGACCCCGTATTGAAGGCCTCGCTCGGCAAATAGCTCTTTACCTTCCTCTTCCCTGTCTTCATTGGAGCTTGGAATTTAGAGTTTGAACCCTGCCTTTCTTGGCACATCGAACTTCTTACTTGGGACTTCCCGCCGTGCTCCTCCTCGCCCTCGAATCCTCCTGCGATGAAACCGCGGTCGCCATCCTCTCCGGCGAACCCGGCCAGCCCGCGCGCATCCTTGCCTCGGAGATCGCCTCGCAAATCGAACTTCACCGCCAATACGGCGGCGTCGTGCCTGAGGTCGCCTCGCGCAATCACTCGCTCCACCTCAGACCTCTCGTCGAACAAGCCCTCGCCCATGCCGGCGTGAGCATGCGGGAGATCGATGCCTTCGCCGCCACCTCCGGCCCCGGCCTTGCCTCCTCCCTCCTCATCGGTGCCACCGCCGCGAAAGCCATGGCTGCCGCCGCCGGAAAACCCTTCATCGCCGTCAACCACCTCGAAGGCCACTTGCTCTCACCTTTCGTCGATAGCGGCATCGTTCCTCCCCACCTCGGCTTGATCGTCTCCGGCGGGCACACCCTTCTGTTAGATGTCGAGGCTCCCGGCATTTACCGGAAGCTCGGCGGCACCCGCGATGACGCGGCGGGCGAGGCCTTCGACAAGGTTGCCAAGATGCTCGGGCTCCCGTACCCCGGCGGGCCGGAGATCGAGAAAGCCGCCATGGACGGGAGACGCGACGCCTTCGCCTTTCCTCGCTCGATGATGAAGGAGCCGGGCTTCGATTTCTCCTTTTCCGGCCTGAAGACCGCCGTCCTCTACATGCTTTCCGAACGCAATCCGGAAGCAGGCACCCCGCTTCCCGATGACCTCGGAGACCTCTGTGCTTCCTTCCAGGAAGCCGTGATCGAAGTTCTCGTCGTGAAAACCCTCCGTGCCGCCCGGCACGCCGGCCGCCGCCTGATCGCCCTCTCCGGCGGCGTGAGCCTGAACAAGACCCTCCGCGCCGCCTTCGAAACAGCCTGCCACCGCGAAGGCATCACCCTCGCCGTGGCCACTCCCGGCCTCTGCACCGACAACGCCGCCATGATCGGCTTCGCCGGCCTGCTCCGCGCCTTCGCCGGCGAAAGCTCGCCCCTTGATGGCGATATCGATCCGAATCTCGAGCTTGCGGGATAAGGAACGCTCGCACAAGGATTTCGCTTCCACGCGCTCGCGGCTTGCGTGTTTCGTCCTCCACGGCTTTTGTTGACTTACCATGGCTTACCGCACCGTGATTTTCGATTTCGACGGCACCCTGGCGGACACGCTGGAAGAGAGCCGGAGGATCTACAATCACCTCGCGCCGGAGTACAACCTGCGGGAAGTGACCTCGGAAGAACTCCCCGATCTCCGGCATTTCTCGCTGTTGGAACTGCTCGGTCATCTGAACATCCCCAAACGCCGCGTGCCCTCGCTCCTCTCCCGCGGCACCGCCCTCATGCGCGGGAATATCACCCGCCTGACGCTTATCCCCGGCATCGGCGATATTCTCCCGGAAATGCGCGACCGGGCGGAGGCCTTCGGCATCCTCACCTCCAACGCGACTGCGAATGTCGACCTCTTCCTGCGCGCCCACGGCCTCCGCGAACACTTCGATTTCATCTCTTCGACCTCGAAGCTGACTGGCAAATCCAAGCACCTGCGCGCGATCCGCAAGACCTTCTCGGTCCGCGAAGAGGAGATGCTCTATGTGGGCGACGAGATCCGCGACATCCGCGCCGCGAAGAAGGCGGGCATCGCGATCGCCGCAGTCACGTGGGGTTTCAATTCGCCGGAATCGCTGCGGGCGGAAGATCCGGAACACCTCGTCCACGCTCCCACCGAACTCCTCGGACTGGTCTCCGGCACCTGAGTTGGCCGCCGATTTCCGGATTCGACATTCGCAGGGTCGTTGCCAAGCTGCCCGCCATGAATCCCGAGCCCTCCACCCCGGAACCGCACGTTCCGGAAGCTGAACCCGCCCCCGCACACCCCGCCTCCTCGGTGCCGACGTCGGTGCTCGTCCTCGGCTTCATCGCCGTAGTGCTGCTCGGCGTCCTGGTCGCCGTGAGCTTGAAGGACAAGCCGGAGAAGGGCGGCGGCACGGAAGACCCCTCGATCAAGGAGATGAAGGGCCGACTCCAGGCCCTTCAAAACAACGTCAACCAGGATCGTGCGAAGCTCGGCCTCTCCCCGCTCTACAACTCGGACACCACCGAGTCCGCGGAAGCCGTCGCCAAACGTATCACCGACGATGCGGCAACGCTCGTCGCCCTCTCGAAGGGCGTCAGCGACCTCATCACGACCAAGGACGCCGAGCGCTCGCAAACGGCCAAGGAGCTCGCCGAAGCGCTGAAGAAGCAAACCGCCCTTTTCGAAGAGCTCGCCAAGGTGAAGCGCGAGCGCGACGAGGCCGTGATTGAAGCCTCCACCGCCGGCACCGCCCGCCTCCAGCTTGAAAAGGCCAGCACGTCCATCGCCTCGCTCCAAAAGGAAATCGAGCGCCTCAAGCAAGCCCCTTCCGATATTCAGACCCGCCTCGCGGCCGTCACCGCCGAGCGTGACACGCTTCTCGTCCGCATCGCCGAACTCGAAGCCCGCGTCTCGAAAAGCTCGCTCTTCGCCGGCACCGAGTCGGAGCTTTTCTCGGAAGCCGTCGAACTCTTCCGCAGCTTGCGCGAACTTGAAAACAGGCCCGACTCCGAGATCACCCAGGCCTATAGCCAATACGGCGTGAAGCTGGGTGCCAGCGTCTACGGCAAGCTGGAATTCCCCACCGGGTCCTCCGACCTTGCCCCCGCCGATATCGAGCGCGTCAGAGGCTTCCCCGCCGAAGCCCCGGACAACGCGCTCATCATCGTCGTCGGCTATGCCTCGGAAACCGGCAACGTCGATGCCAACCGCGTGCTCTCCTCCGACCGCGCCACCGCCGTCGCCCGCATTCTCGATGCGGCGAAGAAGCCCGGCCAGCGCGTCCAAGCCGCCTATCTCGGCCAGACCGACCGCTTCGGGTCGAAGTTCCCCGAGCGCAATCAGATCTGTGAGGTCTGGCAGATCGTGCCGAAGGCCGAGTAACTTCGCCCATTGGTGACAGGGCCGCTATGGTGCCAGGTTCTGCCAAAGAACCCACCCGCCGGTAAGCAGCACCAAGACGGCGAATCCCTGCTTCAACCGTGCAGTCGGCAACCGCTGCGCTATCCGATTGCCGGCGAGCGATCCCGCGACTGCGACCGTGGCGAACAACCCCGCAATCCGCCACTCGGTGGGACCGCGGCCGAGATGCGAGAGAAATCCTGCCGCCGAGTTGAACGCGATCACCGCGAGCGAAGTGCCAGTCGCGATTTTCATGGGCAGTCGTGCGAACTTCACCAGGGCCGGCACCAGCAGGAAACCGCCCCCTACCCCTAGGAATCCGGTGAGCAAACCGGTCCCCGCACCCGCCGCGAGACAACGCAGCGGCCGGCATTCCGGTAGCATCTCCGCCCCTTCGCTCCCCGAGAGCAGCATGCGGAGAGCGACCGCAAGCATGATCACCGCGAAGACGATCATCAGCACGCCCGGCGGCACCAGTGCGGTGAACTTCGCCCCGATCCATGCGCCCGCTACTCCGGCACCGGCAAACATCAGCGCCGCGCGAGGATGGAAGTCGCCGCCCTTCCATCGCTGGATTGCACCCGCCGCCGCCGCTGCCCCGACCACGAAAAGGCTCAGCCCGACCGCCTGCTCCGGCGGCACCCCCGCGAGGTACACCAGCACCGGCAGGGTGATGATGCTCCCGCCCGCACCGGTCAGTCCCAGCGAGAGCCCCACCGCTAGGGCACCGGCGATCGCCAGGGGGTTCATGCCCCGGGAGCCGGGATATTCCCGATCTCCCCGTAGCCGCCATCCACATGGACCACGTCGATCCCTTCCTTCGCGAGGAAGGATGCCGCCATCGCTGCGCGGAGTCCGCTGCCGCAGTGGACGAAGACCGGCCTCTGCGGCGGCAGCTCTCCCAGTCGCACGGCAAGCCGCGTGTAGGCGATGTTGACCGCTCCTCCGACATGCCCCGCGGCGAACTCTTCCGCACCGCGTACATCGAGCACCAGGGGAGCTTCTTCCTCGGCGATGGCCGTGGAGAGTTCCGCCGTCGTGGTTCGCGGGATGCCGCTCGTCCAGGAATGGGCGGCGGCCAATTCGTCCGCGGGAATCCAAGCCGCGACATCGTCGAATCCGATACGGACCAGTTGCCTTACTGCATCGTCAAGTTGTCCCTCGTTCTCCGCCACCAGCAAGATCCGGCTTCCCTCCGGGACGTAAGAGCCTGCCGATATCGAAAGCTTCCCTCCCGCCGGTGGCGCGTAAATCGAGCCCCGGAGATGCCTTGCCATGAACTGCTTCCGGTCGGCCCGCAGGTCCAGGATGGCGCGATTGTTTGCATCCACCCACGCGGACAGATCCCCCGAGCCGATCCGTTCCGGCCGGGGCAGCTTGCCTCCCTTGAGAAGCGCCGGGCCCATCCGGTTGTCTCGCTTCATCCGGGCGAAGTAAGGCGGCGGCTCCGGTTGCCCCGAAAGGATCTCCTTCACGAATTCCTTCTCGGATGACTCCAAGGCTCCCCGCAACGCCCCGTTGAAGCGGCGCTCGTATCCGAGCACGCTTGCGGGGATTGCACCGAGGGATTTCCCGCACGCGCTCCCCGCCCCGTGAGCCGGCAGCACCTGTAGATACTCCGGCAAGGTTCCGGTCCTACGCAGACTCTCGTACAAAGTCCGCGCGGCAGGCTCCATCGCCCCCACCTGTCCGGCGGCACTCTCCAGCAAATCCGGTCTGCCGACATCGCCGACGAAAAGAAAGTCGCCGCTGAAGATCGCCATCGGCTCGTCCGCGCCTCCGCCGAAATCGGTCACGAGGAAACTCAGGTGCTCCGGTGTGTGCCCGGGAGTATGCACCGCTTCGAATCCGATGTTGCCGATCTTGAAGCTGTCGCCGTGCTTGAGGAAACGGACCTTGTCCCGGCCCTTCGCCCACTCGAATTGCCAGTCGCTGCCGCCTTCCGCGGACAGGTATGCCGTCACTCCATGGCGCTCCACGAGTTCGCGTGCACCGCTCAGGTAGTCGGCGTGAATATGGGTCTCCGCGACCGCCACGATTTTCAGGTCGTTCGCCGTGGCCACCGCGAAGTAACGGTCGAGATCCCGCTCGGGATCGATCAGGATGGCCTCGCCGCTGCGCTGGCAGCCCACCAGGTAGGCATACTGGGCAAGGGAGGGATCCGCGATTTGTTTGAGGAACATGGTTTGGTTGGGGTTGGAAACTTGAAATCAGGCGGCCCGGCGGTTCCACGGCATGCGCGCAAGTAACATGCCCATCCCGCACCAGTCGGTGATCCCCGCGAACACCAGCCCTGCGCCCACGAAGGCACTCAGTCCGAAGAAGGCAGGATGCACCGTCGCCCCCAGCGCGACTCCGGTCAACACCAGGAGTCCGGCGGCAATCCGGACCTGCCGCTCCAGCGACATCACCGCTCGGCCCCGCTCCACGGGAAGCCCGGCCGCTTCCCATGCTGCCACTCCGCCCTCAAGCACCGCAAGCGGACTGCACCCGGAGGCCGCCAGCTTCTGCCGCGCCTGTTCGGCCCGCTTGCCGCTCCGGCACACCAGCACGCACGGTCGCCCCGCGGCCTGTTCTCGCACCTTCTCCGGATCGAGCCGGTCCAGCGGCATCAGCGCCGAACCGGCAATGTGGACCTCCCCGTGTTCCGCCGGGGTGCGAACGTCGACGAGATGGATCTTCCCGGCTTCATGGGCCGTCTTCACGCTGCGTGGATCAAGTGAGTGTTGCATGGGTTCCGCTTGTTATTGATTTCTATATAACCATATAGTTATTCTTGCGCAAGGGAAATTTCGTGGCATGGTGCCGCTGTCACCCGGAGCTCTTCATGAAACTCGATCTCACCGACCTCGAACGCGTCGCGAACCTCTTCCGGGTGTTCTCGGAAGCCACCCGCCTCGCGCTCCTTCAGGAACTCAAGGAAGGGCGGAAAAGTGTCGGCGAGCTCGTCGATGCCCTGCCCACCACCCAAGCAAACGTTTCCAAGCACCTCAAGGTGCTCTACGACGCCAAGCTCGTCACCCGCACCAAACAAGGCACGAGCGCCATCTACTCCATCAGCGAGCCGATGGTCTTCGAACTCTGCAAGCTCGCCTGCGAAAAGCTCAACCGCCCCGCGGAGAAGCCGAAGAAGCTGACCTTTTAACGACTATCCCGCGGCCTGTATCGTGGGACCTCAAAGACTGCTCACCTTGATCCCGCTGAAGCTCGCGGGATTCTTCTCCGCCCTCGTCGTGTAGCGGCGCACGCCGATGCACCCTTCGCTGAAGCTCGCGTCTTCCACTTCGATCACCGCCGTGTCCATGTCGTTCACATAGACCCGGATCACCGGCCCTTCCGCTTCGATCCGCATCGAGTGCGCCTCGCCCGCTTTGACCGGCATCGGCACCGACTTGAGTTGCGTCCACCTGTTGTCCGCCTTCCCCAGTACCACCTCGTTCTTCTCACTGCTAATCCCGGCGTAGTAGCCCCGGTAGGTGTCCGCCCCGATCGCCGCATCGCTCACCCGGAAGATCACGCCCGCGTCGCCGGAATCGTTCACCGTCACCTTCGCATCATAGACGAAATCCTTGAACACCGCCGCCGGAGCCACCGCCTTCACTCCGGCCAGCCCGTGGCCGAACGAACTGGCATTGGAGGCCGAATGCAGCGCCCCATCGCGCACGTGCCAGCCACCGCCGTAGAGCATCCACCCGTCGAAGTGACCGCCCGCGAACTGGTCCGAAAAACCCTCCGGCCTTGCTGCCGGCGTTCCGATCACGGGGAAGCTCGTGACCCGCAGCATCCCCGCCCCGTAAGGCACCAGCGTGATCTTCTCCTCCGCCGCATCGGAGGCCACCGGCGATACCGGAGGGTCCATCGCAACCATGCCGTCCGGTGCCATCTTCCACGAGCCCACCTTCTTCGCCCGCACCTGGATCGTCACCGGTGTCGTCCCGCGTGCGAAGGGATTCGCCGTGTTCGCCACCGTCCGCACTTGGAACGACGAAGCGGGGTCATCCCCGTCCAGCACAAGCCCGTAGTTCCAGTCGGATTCCGGCAGCAACTCGTACGAGTCGAAGCCCCTTTCCGCCCAGCGCACCACCGTGGCGTCCGGCTTCTCCCGCTTCGTCATGCTCTCGCGCCGCTCCTTCACGGGCAGCACATAGACCAGCGGTCCCCGCGTCACCGAGGCGCTGCCGTTCACCCCCGTGTGCACCTTCACCTTCATCGGCAGCTTCAGCAGCACCTCGTCGCCATCCTTCCACGTCCGCTCGATCCTCGCGAAGCTCCCGGCTTTCGTCGGAGGTCCCGCCTCGCCGTTGATCGTGATCGCCGCTGCCTCGCACCAACCCGGGATACGCAGCGAGAGAGAGAAGGCGACGTTCGTCTCCGCCTTCACCCGGATCCTCACGCTTTCTCCGAAGGGATAGTAAGTGTCCGCCGTCAGCGTCACCTTCTTGCCGTCGCCGACCGTCGCGCTCACCTCCGTCGGCGCGATCGCGAGCAGCGCCAGGCCCTTGTCCGGCGTTGATGCCCAGGAGTTCTGCACCAGCTTCGGCCAGCCCATGTGGAAGTTGTAACAGCAACACGGGAAGCCCGAGATGGGGGAGGGGGTTGTCCCGTTCGCGTAGTCCTGATTGTAGCCCTTCCCTCCGAGCTTCGCCGCCACGTTGTTCGGCACGGTATAGTACACGTGCTGGTGGATGTCCGGCGAAAGCGATCCCGGCAGCGCGTTGTAAGCCATCCGCTCCAGGCTATCCCCCGCGCCCGCATCGCCCAGGGTCCGCATCACGCTCGCGTCGCTGAGCATCCGCTCCACCACCGAGCACAGCTCGATCCCCTGGGTTGTCGAAGGCCCGGCCAAAAACTCGCTTCCCGAGTTGATGCCTACCGCCAGCCCGTGCCCGCGGTTTAGATTCGCCACCCCGGCCGCATAGGCCTTCTTGTCCGCCCCGCTGTTCGAGCGTCGGGAATAGACCGCTGGCATCTTCAATGCCTGCGGCACGTTCACCCCGTGCTTCGGCTGGAAGTCATCGCCGAACTCGAGGAACCTGTTGTTCGTGAAAATGTCCGTCCACGGATACGCCTGCTTCGCCAGCTTGTCGGAGAGCGCCAGCAGCGAGTTCTCGCCCGTCCGCGCATGGAGCCAGAAGACCGTCTCGATCTCGTCGCCTGCCCGCGCCCGCCCCCAATCCTGCAGCGGTCGCCCATCCAGCGCGGAATTCATGTGCGCATAGTACTTCGTCAGGAACGGGATCACCCGCCCGTCGCCGGTCGCTTCCTGATAGTCGCGCAGCAGGTGGTTGACCACCATCCGCGGCCACCAATCGGTGTTGTTCCCGGGTCCGTAGAAGCCATCGGCACGCTGGCTGGAAAGGATGCCATCCACCCACTTCTTCGCCTCCGCCTTCAACTTCTCGTCATCCAGTCCCCACGCCAGCGGGATCAGCCCCTTCAAATAGTAAGGCCCCTTTTCCCAGTTCTCCCCGTCGCCTCCACGCCACGCGTTGTTGGCACCGGCCGCTTCCAGCAAGTCCGGCGCATGCCCCGTCAGCCCGTCGCGCTGGAGTTCGAGTTGCTGCCTCAGCCACCCCTGCGGCTTCACGCTCCCGAGCGGCAGCGCGCTGAAGTGCTCGGGCTGCAGCCCGGCTCCCGCCGTCGCCGGAGCGGGGTCGGCAAGTGACACGATTCCCAGAAGGGCCAGCGGAGCGGAAAGGGCGAGAAAAACAGAGGACCTCATAGGCACGGCGGGCTTTACGGCGGAAAGTCTGGACTACCTTCCATCAAAATCAAACACGTTTGATATTTGGTTCGTGTCAATCCGCCACCGGTCGCTGCCGGCGCTTGATCATCGACCACAGCGCGCCTCCCAGAATATAGATTGCCCCGCAGGCCGGGGTGACCGGGATCGCGGTCCTCAACTGGATGATCGAGCCGGCCGTGGCACCCGCGGCAAAGGAAGCCGCAAGAACGAAGGGAGTGGTGATCTTCCACGCCTCGATCGGATGCCCTCGCAAGCGCATCCCGATCAATTGCCCGAGATCCGTGAGCAGACCGGTGATGTGGGTCGTCCTCAGCACCAGGCCGCGGTAGCGGGTCGCCAGCGCATTCTGCATCCCGCAGGCCCATGCCGCCAGGAAACACGCGGGCAGGGGGGAGTATCGGGCGATCGGATGGGTGGCCATGAGAATGGCTCCCACCGCGATGACCGAGCGCCCGTAGGGCCGGCCTAGCTGGAGATTCGGATGATGGATGAAGAACCCCGCCGTCGCCGCCCCGCCCACGAACCCGGTGACGGACAGCCCCAGGATCACCGCTTCCAAGGACCAGCCCCTGCCGTCCAGAGGGGCTTCGGAGGCGATCCGTGAAAGATCGCCGGTGAGATGGCTGACGGAAACGCCTAGCCGCAGCATGAAATCCGCATTCACCGCCGCCGCCAGGAAGGCCAGGATGCACCCGCCGAGCAGCACCCATACGGGCTTGGCCTGCACCGCTTCCTCGGTCATCGGCAGTGAGAGCGATGGAGTTCCACGGTGCGAGGAGTATGGCGAATCCAAGGGCGGAATGCAATCGCGGAGCCGCCGTCCCGTAAGAGCCCGATTTCCGCGTGTTCCGCGTATTCCTGTATTCCGTGGTTCTCCCTTCCCAATTTACCCTTGCGCGCCCCGACCTCGGGACCGCTTCATCCCCGCGTGATCCCGAACGTCCTCGCCGAGCGCTACGCCTCTTCCGCCTTGCAAGCCATCTGGTCCGCGGAGGGCCGCATCGTCCTCGAGCGCGAATTTTGGATCGCGGTGATGAAGGCCCAGCGCGACCTCGGCCTCGACATCCCGGCCGAAGCCATCGCCGCTTACGAAAAGGCCAAGGACAGCGTCGATCCCGGCTCGATCATGGCCCGCGAGCGCGTCACCCGCCACGACGTGAAGGCCCGCATCGAGGAGTTCAACGACCTCGCCGGTCACGAGCACATCCACAAGGGCATGACCTCCCGCGATCTCACCGAGAATGTGGAGCAACTCCAGGTCTTCCGCTCTCTCCTCGCCGTCCGCGACAAGTCCGTCGCCGTCCTCCACCGCCTGCGCTGCCGCTCCGAACAATGGGCGGATGTCGTCATCACCGCCCGCACCCACAACGTGGCCGCCCAGCCGACCACCCTCGGCAAGCGCATCGCCATGTTCGGGGAGGAAATGCTCTCTGCATTCCACGCGCTGGAAGACATCATCGCCCGCTATCCCGTCCGCGGCCTGAAAGGTGCCGTCGGCACCCAGATGGACCAGCTTTCACTCTTCGATGGCGATGCCTCGCAGGTTGCGGAGCTTGAGAAGCGCGTTGTCGCCCACCTCGGCATGCCCGCCGTTTGGACGAATGTCGGGCAGGTCTATCCGCGCTCGCTCGATTTCCGCGTCGTCTCCGCCCTCACCGATCTCGCCAGCGGTCCCTCCTCTTTCTGCCGAACCCTCCGCCTCATGGCCGGCCACGAGACCGCCAGCGAAGGCTTCGCTCCCGGCCAGACCGGATCGAGCGCCATGCCGCACAAGATGAATTCCCGCTCCTGCGAGCGCGTGAACGGCTTCCACGTGATCCTGAAAGGCTACCTCGCCATGGCCTCCGGTCTCGCCGGCGACCAGTGGAATGAAGGCGACGTCTCCTGCTCCGTGGTCCGCCGCGTCATGCTTCCGGATGCCTTCTTCACCATCGACGGCCTCTTCGAGACTTACCTCACCGTCCTCGACCAGATGGACGCCTACCCCGCCGTCATCGCGAAGGAGAACGCGCACTACCTGCCCTTCCTCATGACCACCACCATCATGATGGAAGCGGTGAAATCCGGTGTCGGCCGCGAGACCGCCCACAAGGCGATCAAGGAACACGCCGTCGCTACCGTGAACGATCTCCGCGCCGGCAAGACCACCGTGAACGACCTCGTCGCCCGCCTCGCCGCAGACGAGCGCATCCCTCTCGGCCAAGCCGCGCTCGACGCCATCGTCGCCGAAGGCGAGAGCAACGCCGGTGCCGCCCGCGCCCAGATCGAATCCTTCGAACGCCAGGTCCACGCCATCGAAAAGCGCTACCCCGCCGGTGCCGCCTACAAACCCGGCTCGATCCTCTAACAGCCGCGGGCGATCCTTCCCTTTGGAGCCGCAGGCTCTTTCGGAGTGAAGGTAAACGGCCAAGGCAGGAAGCACCCGCCTTGGCCGCCGTAAATTCAAAAGCTCCGGAACTCAGCGGAAACCCGCGTCGTTGAAGCTCATCTGGCCGCGCTCGCGTTCCGAGCCGATCATCGCCGTGCGGGCGTTCTCCACCGTCTTGCGGATCGTCGGCACCATCGCGGTCATC
>CBFGPU010000013.1:0-13128 GCA_965650715.1 uncultured Haloferula sp.
GTAAAATCGGACATTCTTCGTCATGATTATGGCGATAATTTAAATCTTATTCCGATTCCTCTTTGTCGAGTGAGCATATTTTGTCGTTTATTGACTGAAATAAAGACGATTTATTCCACCTCTGTCTTGACACTTGCAGGGGCTTTTCTTTACCCGCTTAGGAAGCCCAAAAACCGGATTCCGGCGCTTGGGAACCAAAAAAGACCCATATGAACTCCCAACCTGAAAACCCGGCATCCGCATGAAGACGCCCCTCCGCTTCATGATTTGGATCGCTTTGGCAATCGCGGCCCCGGCCGTGAAAGCCGACCTCGCCGCCGACTTCGGCAGCATCACCGGAACCTCCGCCGGCCTCACCGTCTCCGGCTGGGGCTCGCCTGGAAGCATCGCCCGCCACGGCACCGCCGCATTCCCGGTGCTCATGGATTCCGGCGGCGTCGCCATCATGGCGGCAGGCCGCTACAACGATAGCTACTCTTCCTCCGCCGCCTGCGCGGTGGCCTTCGCTCACAACGGCCCGCTCAACGGCGGCTCGAACTCGATGCCCGCCTTGCTCGAGGCCAGCGCGAAATGGGCGAGCCGCAAATCCACGCCTTCCACCATCACGGTCGGCTGCGGCGCGGGGATCAACACCAGCTTCTGGACCAGCCGCGGCTACCTCGTGAAGTCGGTGACCACCACGATGAGTTCCTCCTCGAACGACCTCAGCGGTGTGGATGTCTTCGTCTTCGACTGGCACTCGGGCTACAGCGCATCCGCGGTCACGAAAATCCAGACCTTCACGGCAGCGGGCGGCGGCATCGTCTGCGGGGCCACGCCATGGGCGCTCGGGTCGACGCCGACCACCGACGCCTACAACGTGATGGGGCCCTTCGGTCTGACCTTCAGCGGCTCCGGTTGGAGCGGGAGCTCGCCAGCCACGGTACCCTCCATCGCGCCCTCGCCCTACTACAGCGCGCTCAACGGCAGCGACGACCTGATCGACGACAAGGAGGGGCTGATCACCATGAGCCTGGCGGACAAGACCATCGCTGCCACCTCGATCGACCAGGTCCTCGCCGTGCGGACGAACGTGACCGCGCTCAACGCGGACATGGAGACACTCGGCGATGCCAGCCACTACGGCACCATCGCTCCCACCGCAGCCGCACCGATCACCAAGGCGTCCGAGCCGGTGGAGGCGATGCTGACGCGCTACCAATCGAACAAGTTCGACGCGATGACCCCGGCGCAGTTGTTCGCTCATCCGAGCGCGAGCGATTTCCCCGGCGCTCCGCTCGCGGGCAGCACGGTGAGCCGCACGGTCTCCGTGAACGGGAACACGCCAACCGACTTCTACATGAACCAAGGGTGGAAGCCGACGCGGATCGAGACGGGAGTTTATGCCGCACCGGGCGCGACGATCACGATCACCATTCCCTCCGACAAGACGGGCGCGGGCTTGCAGGCTCACATTTCGCCCAACGGCAGCGAGGATCAGATCTGGAACCAGAGCAACTGGACCTTCTTCCCGAAACTCTGGCGCCGCGTTCCCCTCACGTCCTCAAGCACCCAGACCGGCCACGTGATGGGCGGCCTGGTGACGGTCCTCGTGCCCGCGGGCTCGAACCTGGGCACCTTCGACGTCACGGTGACCGGAGCCCTGCCTGCGCCGGCCTTCACGCTGGGCGTGAACACGGACGCCGAGTGGAACAGCACGCTCAAAAACCACCCGGCGCCTTACGGCTTCATCAAGACGGACAAGCTCGTCATCTATGTCGAACGCTCGCAACTGGCCGCCCTGAGCAACCCGACCCAGATCGCGAACCACTGGAAGACGGTGATGGACCTGGGCGACGAATACTACGGCTACACGGCCTGCCGGAAGCGCGGGGAAGCGATCGCCAGCGCGCGCTACGTGGCCTACGGCGCGGCCTATGCCGGCTACCCGGTCGAAGCCGGCTGGGGCGTGGGCGAGGATGCCTTCCTGAATAGCTCCCTGAGCAACTCGTGGGGCAACTATCACGAACTCGGCCACGGCTACCAGGACGACTTCGACAGCGCCTTCGTGATCGCCACACATGCCGAGGTCGATGTGAACCTGCTGCCGGGCATGATCACCACCATGGTCCACAAGCGGACACCGTGGCACAACGCGAGCCACAGCACCTTCGATGCCTCCAACCGCATCAGCGGTCGGGCCTCCTTCGCAGCTCTGCCTTCCGCCCAGCAGACCTGGGCCGAGGCCTGCGGCTCGACGATGTCCTACGACTTCTACTTCAACATGGCCGACTCCTTCGGCTGGACCGCTTACAAAACGGCTCTGACCCGCCTGATGAACTATCTCCAGGACCCGAGCGGCTCGACGGATACGGACATCAAGAACCTCAGCACCAGCGATCCCAACTTCAAACGCAACCGCTTCTACATCCTCTTCTGCGATGCGACCGGACGAAACCTCGATACCTATTTCCAGCGCTACGGACTCGGAGTCACTGGCAAGGGCTACGAGATCACCCAGTCGGTGAAGGACCTGGTGGCCGCGAAGGGCTATCCGGTGTGGAACGACAACACTGCTCCTTCCGCGATCAGCAATCCGGGCACCGCGACGCTACCGGAAGACAGCGTGCAAGGGACCTTGGTCCATGACTTCAGCGTGACCGATGTCGATCCGGGCGAAACCCATACCTACGCGATCACCGCGGGCGACGCGAACGGCGATTTCAGCATCGATTCCTCTACCGGAGAGCTGCGGGTCTTCGCCCTCGACTACGAACGGGCGACTTCCTACTCCCTCACCGTGACGGCCTACGGGAATGCGATTCCCTTCAGCGGCACGCGGCACTCGATCACGCGGACCTTCACGGTGAACGTGACGAACACGCCGGACTCCCCGGTGGTCGCGGGCAAGCTGTTCACGGCAACCTCCGCGATGAACTCCGGCACGGTGCTGGGCACGGCGACCGCGACACTCGACCCCTCGCGCACGCTCGGCTCGTGGACCATCACGGCGGGCAATGGCAGCGGGATCTTCGCGATCAACGCCGCCGGACAAGTGACGCTGCAAACCCCGGGCTCGCTGGGATCGCCAGCCGCTTACCAGCTCACGGTCCGCGCAACCGACAGCGAAGGCCAATCCGGCTACGGCCAGGTGATCGTGTATGCGAACGGCAGCCTCGGCGTGCGTGAGGAGCGCTGGACCGGGCAGGTCATCTCGGGAGCACCTGGATACACCGGCTACCTGACGTCCTTCACCTCCGCCCAGAACGTCGCGGAGAACTACACGCGCCGGTTGACCGGATGGCTATTCCCGCCGACGTCCGGGCTCTACACCTTCTGGATCGCATCGGACGACGGTTCGACGCTTTCGTTGAGCACGAATTCGGGCAGCTCCAATAAATCGGCCATCGCTTCCGTTTCCGGTTGGACCAACTTCCAATCCTGGGACCAGCAAGGTTCGCAGAAGAGCGTGACGACGTTCCTCGATGGCGGCAGGCCCTACTACATCGAGGCGATCCAGAACGAAGGCGGAGGCGGCGACCACGTGGCAGTCGCCTGGGAAGGACCGGGCATAACCCGCGCGGTGATCCCGGGTTCCGCCTTGATTCCCGCGGCACCCGGAATCTCACTCAGCGACTATGCGCCCGCAGCACCGGCGATCACGCTGACCTCGCCAACCAACGGTGCGAGCTTCGGCAGCCCGGCGAGCATCGCGATGGCCGCCACGGTGACGGACAACGGCAACAACGTGACCAAGGTCCAGTTCCTCGACGGTTCCACGGTGATCTCGGAGGACTATGCGCCGCCCTACACGGCGACGCTGAATACCTCCGTGGCCGGTAGCCACCCGCTGAAGGCGAAGCTGGTCTATGGCACGTCCACCCTCGACTCCGGAACCGCGACGGTCACGGTGACCAGCGCACCGGCGGATTCCGATGGCGATGGTTACCCGGACACGCTGGAGACGGCCGTCGGGACGAATCCGAACAGCTCGTCCTCGCAGCCATCGGCCCTCTACAGCGGCCTGAAATCGTGGTGGAGGCTGAACGAAAGCTCGGGCACGACCGCTTCCGATAGCTCCGGCTACCAGCGGACGGGAACGGTGAGCGGCGCGGTCTGGGCCACCGGCAAGGATGGCAATGCGCTGCAGCTCGACGGCGTGGACGACACGGTGCTCGCGGGAAGCGCGGCGGCCTTGACCGGCACCACCGACTTCACGCTCGGCGCGTGGGTGAAGGTGAGCTCCGGTTCGCCGCTCGGCACGGTGATCCAGCAGCGCGAACCCGGCGGCAGCGGCTACATCGGCGAGTACATGCTGAACGTGAACGCGAACGGCACCGTGAACTTCTTCGTCTATGGAAGCGGTGGTTACCAGTTCGACCTCACCACGACGACCACGGTGAACGACGGCCAATGGCACTACCTGAGCGGGGTTCGCAGCGGGACGACGGGCTACCTCTACATCGACGGGGTGCAGGCGGCCACGGCGAGCGGCACGGTCCAATCCCTGAACGCGCTGGCGGTGGGCATCGGTTACGACTACCGCGACACCAACAAGCACTTCACGGGATCAATCGATGACGTGCGGATCTACTCGCGCGCGTTGAGCAGCACCGAGGTGTTCTCGATCTACGATCCGCTCGCCCTGCCGGCCGGTTGGACGAAGCAAGACATCGGCAGCGTGGGAGTGGCAGGCAGTGCGACGCACTCGGCCGGAAGCTACACCCTGAACGGCTCGGGCGCGGACATCTGGGGAACGGCGGACGCCTTCCACTATGTCTGGCAACCGCTCAGCGGCGACGGCGAGATCACGGCACGCGTCGCCTCGGTCGAGAACACCAACGCATGGGCCAAGGCCGGCGTGATGATCCGTGAAAGCCTGACAGCGGGATCGAAACACGCGATGATCGTGATCACTCCAAGCAGCGGTGTCTCCTTCCAACGCCGCGCGACGACCGGCGGCACGAGCACGAGCACGACGACCACCGGCATCACCGCACCGCGCTGGGTGAGGATCACCCGGAACGGCAACACGCTGACAACCTCCCATTCGTCCGACGGCTCTTCGTGGACAACGCTCGGAAGCCAGACGATCGCGATGGCGAGCAACATCCAGATCGGTCTGGCGGTGACGTCCCACAACAACGCGACAGACTGCACCGCGGTCTTCGACAATGTGACGGTCACTCCCTGATATCCCCGGAATGAATCCACCCCGACGGCAATCGACCATGAGAACTGTGAGTTGGGTTCCAGCGCTGATGGCGGCGCTTGCCGTCGGGGTTTGGATGGCCGGTCTTCCGGCCGGTGATGGGATTGTGGACTCCCGTCCGGCGAAGTCCGGGCGGGATCTCCCGCGCTACGGGATGCGGCCTACGACTGCGAGTCTCGCGGCATGGGCAGGACGTGATCCCGATGCGGCGGCGGGCTGGGCGATGGCGCTTGAAGGGGAGGCGCGGAATGCGGCGCTTGGCGTGGTTGCCGTGGAAGTGGTCGGTTATTCCCCGGCACTTGCGATCCGCTGTGCCGAAGGAATCTCCGATCCGCGGCAGCGCGGCGAGATGTTAGGTTTCGCGCTGGCGCAGCAAGCAACGGGCGATCCGTCGGCCGCATTCGAATGGCTTGCGAGAGATGAGAGCGGGGAGGAAATCCGCAGCTTGGTCGAATGCAGTGTGCTCCCGGCTTTGGCGGAGGTGGATCCGCCGCGGATAGCCCGGCTTCTGGCAGATGGAAACGTGACCCCGCGGGCGGTGGATGCGGTGCTTGCTGCAACCGTGCAGCGCTGGACCCAGCAGGATGCTCACGCCGCGGCGGCGTGGGTGATGGAATTCGACGACGAGCGCACGATGAAAGCGGCGATGCCATCCTTGATCGGGATATGGACGCAACAAGAGCGGGGGGCGCCCGCGGCCTGGATCGAAACTTTGGCCGCGGGTCCGGCTCGGGATGAAGCGTGCGCGGCCTACGCGGCAGCGCTGGCGATTGTTGCGCCCGAGGAAGCGGAGGCGTGGGCGGAGAAGATCGGTGAGAAGGAATTGCTGGCGGAAACGCTCGTGAGAATCAGGTGCCGCCGGTGAAGCAGGGATGTTTCTCCGAAACGGCCGGCGGGGGACGGCCGGAATTCATGGCACCAGCTTGCCCGGGGAATCACGCCGCCCCATAAGCCGGACGCCTTGGAAAGGCGTCCCCGCCTTCATTTCTGATAGATCCGCACGTAGTCCACCTCGTAGCGCTGCGGAAACGAAGTGCCGGAGGGGTCCCCGCCCTGCGGCCCGCCGATGGCGAAATTCAGACGAAATGCATGCGGCGCGAGGAAGGGATTCACCACGGGTCCATCCTGGTTCTGCACGTGCTTCATGAGCTGGGTGTTCAATATCTCGCCATCGAGCCAGACGGTCATCTTTTGTTCGTCCCATTCGAGAACCCAATGATGAAACTTGTCCTTCCACGAGTCATCGCGGACGAAGCGGCCGATGGAATGCGAACCGGTATTCCACACGTCGCGGCCGTGCTTCCCGGCCCAGCAGAAGTTCGCGTAAATACGACCGCTGTAGTATTCGAGGATGTCGATCTCCCCGCCATGCGGCCAGCGCCCGCGGCCGGTGGTCCAGATCGCGGGCCATAGACCCGGAAGCGGATTGAAGCGCGCCCTCACCTCGAAACGCCCGAACTTCCAATCGTGCTTCCCCATCGTGGTGATGGATGACGAAGTGTATTCCGCTTCCCCGCGTCGCTTCCTCCAGTCGCGGGAGCCCTCCTCGAAGCGGGGGTTCCGGACCTTCTCGCGCCGGGCCTCGATCACCAGCAGGCCGTCTTTCCGCACCGCGTTGTCCTTCTGGTACCACTGCAGTTCGTGATTGCGCACGAAGCCTTCCTCGAACCGCCACTTGGTTTCGTCCACCGGCCCGTCGCCCTCGAATTCGTCCGCCCATACCAGCTTGTAAGCGGGGTCGCGCGGCGGCTGAACCTCATCGTCGGCGCGGACCAGGGAAGCGAAAGCGAGGAAAAATACGGAGAGTCGGATCATCAGCGGGAGAAACGCGGGCGAGAACAAAAAGGTTTCGGAGAACCGGCGCGAAATCGACTCCTCATTTCAGGGGAAGCGGTTCAAACTCCGCTTGATTGGGGAGGATCGCTTCCCCCTACATCCATTGAACCCAACGCGCCCTCCGTCATGAATGCCCGTGAAATCCTCGCCGAATTGGAACCGCTCGGCAGCGAAAGCTACAAGCGGATGATGATGAAAAACCACGGAGTGAAGGAGCCCTGCTTCGGGGTGAAGATCGGCGACATGAAGAAGATCGTGAAGCGGATCAAGAAGGACCACCAGCTCGCGCTCGATCTCTACGACAGCGGCAACTACGACGCCATGTACCTCGCCGGGCTGATCTCGGACGACACGCGGATGACCCGGCAGGACCTGCAGCGATGGGTAGAAAACGCCTACGCCGGCTCGCTTTCCGGTGCGACCGTGGCATGGGTGGCCGCCGGGAGCCCGCACGGGCATGAAATGGCATTGAAGTGGATCGATTCGGACAAGCCGCTGATCGCCGCGGCGGGTTGGTCCACGCTCTCCGGTCTAGTCGCACTGAAGGACGATGCCGATCTGGATCTCGCCGAACTAAAGAAGCTCCTGCAGCGGGTGAAAAAGAACATCCACAAGGCTCCGGACGCGGTCCGCTATGCGATGAACAACTTTATGATCTGCACGGGCGGCTACGTGGTGCCGCTTACCGACCTCGCGATCCGGACCGCGGAAGAGATCGGACCCGTCACCGCGGATCTCGGGAACAACAATTGCAAGATGCCGGACGCCGCAGCCTACATCCGGAAGATGCAGGCGCACGGGAATCTCGGGAAGAAGCGGAAGACGGTGAAATGTTGACCGCCCCCCCTCTCACAACAACTCCGGCGGCAGCTTGTCCGCGAGCTTCTTGATCGCATCCGCCTGATGCCGGTTCGCGATCAGCAGCGCATCGTCCGTCTGCACGATGATCAGGTCATCCACGCCGAGCAGCGCGATGTGCGAGCCCTTGCGCGCATTGAAGACGACGTTGTTCTCCGAATCGATCTCCGAGATCGGAGCATTGACGCGATTGTCGCTACCGGCGGTTTCGAGGTAGTTCGCGACGGAGAGCCATGACCCCACGTCGTCCCAATCGAAGGTCGCCTCGATGTTCAGGACGCGCTTGGCCTTTTCCATGAGGCCGTAATCGATGGAGATCGGGGTGAGCTTGGGGAACTGCGCGGCCACGGTGGCGGCGACATCGGGCGAGCGGCGGAGTTCCGAAACGAAGGACGCGAGTTCCGGCTGGTGGGTGCTCAGCTCGCGGATGACATTCGGGATCGTCCACACGAACATCCCGGCGTTCCAGCAGAAGCCGCCCTGCGAAAGGAATTGCTCGGCGAGCTCGGTGCTCGGCTTTTCGCGGAAGCGCTTCACTTCCGCAGGCATCTGCTCGCAGTGGAGACCGGGGATCGTGGCGCGCTGGCCGCGCTCGATGTACCCGTAGGAAGGACAGGGCCAGGTCGGCTTGATCCCGATGGTGACGAGACCGTCAGATTTTTCCGCCGTGGCGATCGCATCCTTCATGACGGACTGGAAGGCCGCCGTGTCACGGATCAACTGGTCCGCGGGCAAAACGATCATCACCGCGTCCGGATTCCGGGCCGCCACAAGACCGATCCCGAGGGCGACCGCCGGAGCGGTATCGCGCTTCGCGGGCTCGGCGAAGATATTTCCGGCCGGGAGTTTCGAGGCCACCTGCCGCACCGCCGCCTCCTGCTGCGCATTGGTCAGGATCAGGATGTTCTCCAGCGGCACCAGCCCTTCGAGGCGCTGGATCGCCTGCTCGAGGAGAGTCGCGTCACCGAAGAGGTTCAGAAGCTGTTTCGGCTTGGCGTTCCGGCTGAGGGGCCAGAAACGGGTGCCGGACCCTCCGGCAAGGATCAGGGCGTAGGTGGAGGCAGCGTCGGGCATTGCCGGAGGAGCCTAACGCCTCCGCAGGGCGGGGAAAGGGCGAATCGCCGATTTTGGCAAGCGCTTCCCAACTGGTGGCACTACCGACAGACCTCCGGGACCGGCGGCGGTTGACCGAAACATGGAAAAAGCGCCCCGCAATCGCGTATCGTTTCCGGGATTGTGTGGCGTCGCGCGGAGTGTTAGGTTCCCGGCATGAACCCCGACGACGACGGAGAACGGGACTGGACCGAAGCCACCGCGCTTGCCGCGCCGGCCCTGCTGGGTGCGGCCGCCGGCCTAATCCTGGGTGACCTGATGAATCCCAATGCCCGCCGCGGCGTGGCTATCGGTGTCGCCGCCCTCGGCGTGGCCACGCTGCTGCCTCTCACCGTCGGTTTCGTGGTCGATCTCGTGAACGGTCCGGAGAGTAAATTCGGCGCGCGCCGGCGCCTGCGGAAGATCCGCGATGCCGGTGGCGGGGCGGGCTATTCCGAAGACGATTTCGACGAACTCCGCGCCGTCTGACGTGCGCCTCGCGATCACGGGCACGACGGGACGGATCGGCCGGGCCTTGGCCGACCGACTGGAGCGTGATCACGAGATCATCGAGCTACCCCGCGCCCGGGTTGACCTCGCCGATCCCCGCTCGGTGGAGCAGGTGGCGGGACTGGATTTCGACGTCTTGCTGAACCCCGGTGGCTTGACCGGGCTGGAGCAGTGCGAGGACGACCCGGCCTTGGCACGCCAGGTCAATGCAGCCGCCCCCCGTCAGCTGGCTGAGATCTGCCGGGACCGGGGCCGGAAAATCCTGCATTTCAGCACCGACTATGTCTTTGATGGCGTGGCAGATGGCCTGAAACACGAAGACGACCCTCCCAACCCGCTCTCGGTCTATGGCCGGACCAAGGAAGAAGGAGAGCGCGGCGTGCTGGCGGAGGGCGGTGCGGTGCTGCGCGTTTCCTGGGTTTTCGGCCCCGAGAAGCCGGCCTTTCCCGACCTGATCCTGAATCGCGCCGTGGCAGGAGAGGAGGTCTCCGCGGTGGCAGACAAGTATTCGCTACCGACCTACACGACCGACCTGTGCGAATGGACTTCCGCAATTCTGGCCGCAGGCTGCCCGGCGGGGATTATCCACGCTTGCAACGGCGGTCCTGTGACGACCTGGCACGGCATCGCGGTGGAAATCCAAGCCTACTTGAAGGAACGCCGGGGACTCGATCTGCCGACACCGAAGCCGCTGCGAATGGCGGAGATGAGCGCCTTTCGCGCGCCCCGTCCGAGATATACGGCGATGGCCACGGAGCGCCTCAAAACCCTGATCGGCAAGGCTCCGCGGGACTGGCGCGAGGCGTTGCGGGAGCATCTGGAATCGCAACTGATATCCCGTTGACCCTACTCCGGTCGCGTGGCACCTTGCCTGCACTTTCATGAAGCGGCATCTCCTCATTTTCGGCTCCTGCGCCCTCGTCCTGGCTTCCTGCGAAACCGGGGAAGTCGTGACCGGGGGTAGCTTCGACCCGCTCGTGGCGCCAGGGTCCGGACGCACCCCCGTCGCCTCCCGCTCCGGTTACAAGCCCGGCTCCTTCGTTCGCACCAACATGGACAACGTGGCCTTTTTCAGCAAGCGACCGAAGGGCGATGTCTCCGCCGAGAAGCAGCTCGCGGGGAACACCGAAATGAAGGTGATTTCAGACGACGGCACCTACTTGAAGGGCGAGCTCAACACCGGCGAAGTCGGCTGGGTTCTTTCCATCCAGGTTACCGACCAGAATTCCGCTCTGCCCGCCGTCGGCTCCGCCAACGAGTTCCAAGTCTATCCGCCGACCGGTGATGTGATTCCCCTGCCGCAGGATGGCACGGTGCCCACCATCCCGCCGGTGATCGACCCAACCATTCCCGAAGTCCCGGCAGGTCCGGTGGCACCGGATGTCCCGTCGCTGGAAGACCCCTCGGTGCCTCCCGCGCCGCCGCAATCGACACCCTTGCCGCCCGGCAATGAGGCCGAGCCGCAGGTGGAGCAGTGAACCGCCCGCAATAAAAATAAAGAAGGCCGCGGGATCCCCGCGGCCTTTCGATTTTTTCCACTTACCGGTCGTTTCAGGAAAGCCCCTGCAAAGTGGCCTTCACCGCGGCGAAGTCGGGCAAATCCTTCGGGTGCTCCTTCACGTCCACGAAGCGGACCACGCCTTCCTTGTCGATCACGAAGGCCGAGCGCTTGGCGACGCCGCCCATGATGAGGTTCGCTTCCGGCAGGAATTGATCATAGGCGACGCCGTAGGCCTTCGCGACCGCGTGCTCGTAGTCGCTGAGGAGCGGCAGGGAGATGCCGGACTTCTGCGCCCAGGCTTCCTGCGCGAAGGGATTGTCGCCGGAGATGCCGAAAACCTTCGCATCAAGGGATTCATATTCGCCGATGCCGCCGGAGATGTCGCAAAGCTCCTGGGTGCAGACGCCGGTAAACGCCATCGGCACGAAGAGGAGGACGATGTTCGACTTGCCGACGAGATCGGACAGCTTCACGAGCTGCGGGCCTCCGGCGGTTTTGGTGACGAGAGTGAAATCCGGAGCTTTGTCGCCGACTTGGATGGCCATGGGAATTTGAGAGGTTGTTCTTGAATGAGCGGCCACTATAGGGTCACCCACCCGCCGGTCAACGGCACCCGCGTCATGACTCACGAATTCTCCAACATGGGCCGGCAACTCGCCGGTGGCAGCGGCATCGAGGAACTGATGGAGGATCTGGGCAACGCCCTCGCCTCCGGGGGCCCGGACATCTGCATGCTTGGCGGCGGGCAGCCCGCGCACATCCCGGAGGTGAACGCGATCTGGCGGCGCCGGATGGAGGAGATCATGGCAGAGCCCGGCGGGCTGGAGAAGATGCTGGCGAACTATGATCCGCCGCGCGGCAACCCGCGCTTCATCGCGGCACTGGCGAGCCTCTTCCGCCGTGAGTTCGGCTGGCCGCTGGGACCGGAAAACGTGGCGATCACCTCCGGCGGGCAGACCGCGTTCTTCTTCCTCTTCAACACGCTCGCGGGCGAGATGCCGGACGGACGGCGGAAAAAGATCCTGCTGCCGCTAGTGCCCGAATACATCGGTTACGCCAACCAAGGCTCTTGCGGCGATCTCTTCCGCGCCGTGCCGCCGAAGATCGAAAAGACCGGCCCACACGAGTTCAAATACCGCGTGGACTTCGACGCGCTCGAGGTGACGGACGACATCGCGGCGATCTGCGTTTCGCGACCGACGAATCCGACCGGCAACGTCCTGACCGACGAGGAGATCGCCCGGCTCTCCGCGCTGGCAAAGAAGCACGGCATCCCGCTGATCATCGACAACGCCTACGGCGCGCCTTTCCCGAACATCATCTTCACCGACGCGAAGCCGGTATGGGACGAGCACATCATCCTCACCCTGAGTCTTTCGAAGATCGGCCTGCCCGGCACGCGCACGGGCATCGTGATCGCGCACCCGGAGATCGCCGCGGCAATGGCTTCGCTGAGCGCGGTGGTGGGGCTCGCGAATCCGAACATCGGCCAGACGATCGCATTGCCGCTGGTGGAGAGCGGGGAGATCCTCAAGATCGCCAATGAGACGGTGAAGCCCTTCTATGTGGAGAAATCGCGTCAAGCGCGCGAGTTCGTGGCCGCGAGCTTCCGGGAGGATTTCGATTACTACGTGCATCGAAGCGAGGGGGCGCTCTTCCTCTGGCTCTGGTTCCCGGGACTGCCAATCAGCTCGCGCGAACTCTACGAGCGCCTCAAGAAGCGCGGCGTGCTCATCATCTCCGGCCACTACTTCTTCTTCGGTCACGAAGACGAGTCATGGCGCCACCGCCACGAGTGCCTGCGCATGACCTTCACCATGGACGAGGGTATCGTGAAGCGGGGAATTCAGGCAATCGGGGAGGAAGTGCGGCGAGCGCATGAAGAAGCGCGGGAGCTAGCGGCCGTGTAGGCCCTCAGATGCTCGCCCGCACCTCGCGCGCGATCCGCATCACGGCCTCCATCGAGCGCGCGGCATTCGCCATCCACTCCTGGCCGAAGCCCTCGAAGCCGAGCGGCTTGGCGGTCGCGCAGAGCAACACCGCGAGCACGAGTTGGTTCGCGAGGTAGATGATCACCAGCGAGAGGAAAGTGCCGTTTTCCTTCAGGTCCGGCTGGTCGCGCGGGATCATCCACAAGGTC
>CBFGPU010000014.1:0-12930 GCA_965650715.1 uncultured Haloferula sp.
GCTGGTGCGCGAAGGGGAGGTGCTGGCCGATGTCTCGCTCTCGTTGGAAGATGCCATCGCATTGAAGGGCAGCCCCCTCGCTCCCGGCGCGAATCTCGACGAGCTCCGGAAGGCGGATGCCCCCGGCGGCACGGCATCGGTGAAAACGAGCGGCGGCATCGATCCGCTAATCCACTATGCAGGTCGTACTTCCGTGCAGATCGGTGGCGAAGCCAGCCCCTCGGAGCTCGCGGACCTTTCGCGTTTCATCGATCGGGAGAAGAAGCGCGTCATCGCCTCCAACGGCGACGTGGTGCTGGACTACGGCAAAGGCCTGCTGAAGTTGAACGCGCCTGCCGCTCAAGGAGCGGTCGGAAGTTTGGAGGCAGCCGGATCGATTGCTCTCGATGATATCCAGATCATCTCGCCGATGGAGATCGGCCAGATCGTGGCGGTCGCCCTCGACGGCAAACCGCTTGCCACATCCTCCCGGATCTTGCTCCAGGTGATGAGCGAAGAGAAGGCCACGAACTTCGCCACGCAGCCGGTCGCGGGAGGGCGGCTGAAGATCACGAACATCGGCACCGATCCCTGGCTGGTGAAGAAGCTTGAAGGAGAGGTGAAGTTCAAACGTGCCGACGCCTCGAAACTCAAGGTAACGCCGTTGGATCCCAACGGCATGCCCTTGGAGGGCGGCGGATCCGCTGCGCGGATCACGTTGCGCGCCGATGCTCCCTATTACCTCATCGGTCCCTGATAGGGAATTGCAACGGCCGGTTTGCATCGGCCCGCATGCTTCACTTCGGCATTGGACTCACGCGATCCGCGGTTATCTATCGCCCATGAACATCGTCCTCGGCATCACCGGCTCGATCGCGGCTTACAAGGCGGCGGACATCGCGTCGCAACTGGTAAAAGCCGGGCACGAGGTCCACGCGGTGATGACAAAGGCCGCGACGGAGTTCATCACGCCGCTGACCCTGCAGGTGCTCACGCGGCAGCCGGTGCTGGTGACGCTGGAAGACGAGAAGCAGAGCTGGAAGCCCGGACACATCGAGCTAGCCGATCATGCGGATCTCTTCCTGGTGGCGCCGGCGAGTGCGGACGCGATTGGAAACTTCGCAAACGGCCTGGCACCCGATCCCCTGTCCTCGATCTACCTCGCGCTGCCGCGGAGCACGCGGGTGGTGATCGCCCCCGCGATGAACGGGAAGATGTGGGCGCACCCCGCAGTGCAGCGGAATGTCGCGAAATTGATCGAAGACGGCTGTCGATTCGTCGGGCCGGGGGAGGGAGACCTCGCCTGCGGCTACCAGGGACTCGGCCGCATGTCGGCGGTCGAGGACGTGCTGGCGGCAGTGCACTGAAAGTAGCCGGGAAGGCGGGATGTGCGTGTTTTTTCGGAGCGGGGTGACAATTCCCCGACTAGCCAAAACGGAGAAGGTTTGGCAGGATGACTCTGTTTTAAAACCCATATTCGCCTCCTACATGATCCAGAATGTCATCGTCCTCGGTGCCGGCAGTGCCGGGCTGATCGCGGCCCTCTCCATCAAGCGCAAGATTCCCCAGATCCGCGTGCGCGTCGTACGCAGCCCGGAACTCGGCGTGATCGGTGTCGGGGAAGGGACCACGCCGAATTTTCCGCGCCACATTTTCGACTACCTCGGGATCTCCCGGAAGCGCTTCTATGAACTCGCCGAGCCGACTTGGAAGCTGGGCATCCGCTTCCTCTGGGGCGAGCGCGGTCGCTTCGATTATACCTTCGCCCCCCAGCTCGATGTCCACTTTGCGGACATGCCGCGGCCGAACGGGTATTACTGCGATGACGAGTTCTCCAGCGTGGACCTCACCTCCGCACTGATGCGGGAGGGCAAGGCCTTCGGCCGGCAGCCGAACGGTGCGCCGGACATCCAGCCCTGGCATGCCTTCCACATTGAGAACAAGCTCTTCGTGGACATGCTGGAGGTCGTTTGCCGCGAGGCGGGGGTCCAGTTCGTGGATGGGAAGGTGACCGGCTCGGAACGCGGGGAGAAGGGGATCAGCGCGATCCATCTGGAAGATGGCCAGAAGTTGGAAGCGGATTTCTTTGTGGATGCCAGCGGCTTCCGCAGCGAGCTGCTCGGGAAGGCGCTGGAGGAGCCGTTCATGGACTTCGGCAAGACGCTCTTCTGCGACCGCGCGGTGATCGGCGGCTGGGAGCGGACGGACGAGCCGATCATGCCTTATACCACGGCCGAGCAGATGGAGGCCGGCTGGTGCTGGCAGATCGAGCACGAACATCACGTGAACCGCGGCTACGTTTATTCCTCGCAGGCGATCAGCGATGATCAGGCCGCGGAGGAATTCCTGCGCAAGAATCCGAAAGCACCGCAATCACCGCGGATAGTGAAGTTCCGCAGCGGCTGCTACCGCCGGATGTGGGTGGAGAACGTGGTGGCGATCGGCAACGCGGGCGGTTTCGTCGAACCGCTGGAAGCGACCGCGCTGATGATCGTGTGCTCGCATTGCCAGACGCTGGTGGACTTCCTGCTGCACAGCGAACTCCAGCCGACCGATTCCTTCCGGGATCTCTACAACGAGCTGACCGCCGTTACATGGACGGACATCCGCGACTTCCTGGGACTTCACTACAAGGCGAACACCGCGATGGATACGCCGTTCTGGCGGCACTGCCGGGCGGACACAGACTTGTCGGGGATCCAGCCGCTGATCGACTTCTACGAGGAGAACGGGCCGACCGGTTTCTGTCGCTACCGGATCCCGAGCACTCAGAACGACTTCGGGATCGAGGGCTACTTCGTGATGTTGGTGGGCAATCGCTGGCCTCACCGCAAGCACCACAAGGCTACGGCGGGCGAAAAGGCGGCTTGGGAGCGGCACCGCTCGGCCAATATCGCCGCCGCCCGGCGCGGGATCGACGTGAAGGAGGCACTCGCTTACGTGCGCCATCCCGGATGGCAGTGGAACGCGGATGTGCAGCGGAAGCAGATGGCGGGGGTCTGAGGATTCCGGCTTCCGAAAGGGGTCTCCCGCTGCGGGAGGCCCTTTTTTAATGCCGTTATGACACGATCTAGAGCGGGTCGGAGGAAGATTGGGGACGGGGAATCCAATGGGTGATGGGAGTCGTATGACAACTTGGAATTAAACGCTGGTTTGACAGGCTCCGGCTTGCTTGGAGAGCGGCGCATTTGGGACGTGTTTCACGTGTGAACTTATCGAAGGGATCTCGCTTTCCTTTGAAAGCGCGGACTTGCGGGCCGGGAGAAGGGGAAGTTTTCCATTGAAACGATCTTGATATGTGAAACGGGTAATGCCCGGCGGGCCTGACCAGCTCGCCCGCGAAACCCCGGTTGAGGTCATCAACCGTAGAACCTGAACCCTGCCCCTTTCCGCGGCACGCGGAACATGCCGGCTCCCCATGCACGGGAGGCGGGCATGTGCCGCACGCCGTACGGACGGGCATCTCCAACCCGATCAACCCCAATGAGAATCCCGACGAAGATCCCGACCACCCGCGCGTCCTTGGCCACCACGGCCACGAACCATTCACGCTGGTTCGCCGCGCTCGTGGCAGGAACCACGGTGCTCGGCGCGCCGCTGGCGCTGGCCGTGAACAACGAATGGACCGGTGCCACCAATGCCGATTGGAACGAGCCCACCAACTGGAGCCTCGGTCGCGTCCCGGCCAATCCGAACGGTGCACCCGAAGGCGAGACCTACGACGACGCGATCGTGAACATCGCCGGGGAGGCCCCGCCCTTCCCGGTCCTTTCCACGAATCCCCCGGCCAACCCGCGGGACATTTACATCGGGTTCGGAGCGGGCCAGAGCGGACGCTTCGACATGCGTGGCGGCACGATCGCCACCGGCGGCTGGATGTTCTTCGGCCGCCTCGGCGGCACCGGCACCTTCAACCTGGCGGATACCTCCGGCACCGGCGGGGCCTTCACCGGATTCGCGGAGGGAACGGGCAGCTTCAGCGCCGGCCGTCTCTACCTCGCCGCATGGGATGGAGCGGGCACGACCGGCACGGTGAACGTGAACACGAGCGGATCGCTCGCCTTCACCGAGACGATCCAGATCGGTGCCGGCGGCGGTAACGCGACCCTCAACATCGACGCGGGTGCGGTGAGCACCGGCAACTGGACGGAGTTCGGCAATGGCGCGGGTTCGACGGGCACGCTGAACATGTCGGGCGGCACGCTGACGAAGACCGGCGATGGCAACACGGCGATCGGCACCAACGGCGGCACGGGGTTCGGCAACCAGACCGGCGGCACGATCACGGTGAACAACGAGTTCTACGTCGGCCAGAACGGAGGCACGGGCACCTACAATCTGAGCGGCACCGGTGTGATCAACTCGGCCGGCCACACGATCATCGGCCGTGACGGCGGCAATGGTACCATGAACCACAGCGGCGGCACCCTGGCCCCGGTGAACGGCGAGCTGTGGGTAGGGCAGAATGGCGGCTCGGTCGGGGTTTACAACCTGAGCGATAGCGGGGTGGTGAACGCGAACAACTGGGTGGCGATCGGTCGCGACGGCGGAACCGGCACCTTCAACATGACCGGCGGGACCTTCACGAAAGGAGGAGGGGACGACCGGAGGTTCATCGTCGGCGCGAGCGGACCGGGAACCTGGACTCAGAGCGCGGGCCTGGTGGACGTGCAAACGAGCCAGATGTGGTTGGGTGAGAACAACAGCGGCACCTATACCCTTTCCGGCAGCGGCGAACTGCGGACGCCTAACGATCTAATCGTGGCGCTCAACGGAAGCGGCACCGGGGTTCTCAATCTGGACGGCGGCACGCTGCGGACGAGCGAGATCGCGGGCGGTGGAGGAAACGCTACGGTACGCTTCAACGGCACCCAGATCGTGGCCACCGCGAACAACGAGACCTTCATCGGGAATCTCGACACCGCGGACGTGGCGGCCGGCGGGGTGAAGATCGACACCAATGGCATGACGGTGGGCGTTCTCCAGTCGCTGGTCGATGGCGGCGGTGGAGGAGGGCTGACCAAGACCGGCACCGGCACCCTGAACTTGAACGCCTTCAATACCTACACCGGGGCAACGCTGGTGAGCGAGGGCACCTTGGGTGGAACCGGCACGGTGAGCGGGGCGATCACGGTGGAGGAGAGTGCGGACCTGAGTCCGGGCGTATCCACCGGCGTGCTGGCGGCAGACTCCGTGGACTTCACCGGGGCGGCAACGCTGACGATCGACGCGGACGACACGGCACCCGTTGCGGTGGACCGGCTCGATGTGACCAACAATCTGAACCTCACGAACGCCGCGCTGGTGCTCAACGGGGATCTGGCTTCCAAGGTGTATGTCATCGCCACCTACGGCACGCTTACGGGGACTTTCAGCCCCGCGCCGGCGCTGCCGGCAGGTTATTCGATCAACTATGCCTATCAGGGCAACAAGATCGCACTCACACGTGCGGCGACGGCGTTCGACACCTTCATCGAGGCGGTCTTCCCCGAGGTGGAGGACGACCCGGCATTCCTGTCGCCGGCGGCGGATCCGGATGGCGACGGGACGGCGAACTCGGTCGAGTTCGCGCTCGGCGGGGATCCGGCCGACCCGGCGGACGGGCCAAAGGTGTACCAGCTCACGGCCGACAGCAGCGACGGTGGAACGGCGAGCGAACTGCTGCTGACGATCGCGGTGCGCGCCGGTACTCCGGCGTTCACGGGTTCGCCATCGCCGACGGCGACCAGCGGGGGCTACACCTACACGGTGGAAGGCAGCACGGACCTGGTGACTTTCGCCACCCCGGTGACGGTGGTGAGCCCGGTCACGGCGGGGCTTGCTCCGGTACCCGGGGGATATGAATACCGGACCTTCAGCCTGAGTGGTTCGGACGGGTTGCCGAGCCGCGGGTTCTTGCGGGTTCAGGTCACCCCCTGACCGGCTAGAGATTCAGGCCCCGGCTGCTTTCGGGCGGCCGGGGCCTTTTTTGTGCCTTCTTTAAGGTATGAAGAGGGATTTTCCCCTTAATGCGTAAAACCACGTAATTGAGCTCGCGCGGTGTCGCAAACGTCTGCTCGGGGCCGAGAGGGGCGGGTTGGGAAGTCCACCAATAAAAGGGCGGGGATGGGGTCTGTAGGACAGGTTCGGGGTGACTCCGGAGGAAGTGTTAGGGCGCAAAAATGTGCATCGATTTGCATTTCGGGAGGGGCTGCCAAACAAAGTTGTTTTCAGTGGAAACAACCTTGGTATATGGAAAATTGAAAGGCGGGCTTACCCGACCCGCTTTTTAAAGCCCAACCCAAACCCCGAAACCCCGAAACCCTTCGGTCGAGACCGTTCCTCGATCCTCCCTTAACCCGTACCCCGGATCCCGGGACGCCGGATCGTCGTCTTTACGAGGCGGCGGTGCTTCGCGCGCCCCTCGGGGCAAGAAAACCCGACCTCAACCCCATGAAACAAAACCCGACCCATACCCCCATTACCCGTGCGTCGCTCACGGCGACAGCAGTCCACAACTCCCGGTGGTTTGCCGGCCTGATTGCTGGAACAACGGTCCTCGGTTCATCCGCGCTGGCGGTGGAGAATTTCTGGACCGGAGCGGTGAATACCGACTGGAACACCGCGGGCAACTGGAGCCTGGGCCGCGTGCCGAACATCACCAACGGCCAGCCCACCGGCGATACTTTCGATGATGCGGTGGTCAACACGCTGACAAATTTCCCGATCCTGACGGCAAGCATCAGCCCCCACCCGCGGGACATCAAGGTGGGCAACGCGGGTGCAACGACAGGCCGGGTGGATCACCGCGCGGGTATCGCGCGGACGGGGGCGGGCAACTGGATGTTCGTCGGCGTGGCAGGTGGGAACGGTACTTGGAACCTGGCCGACACGGCTGGCACGGGCGGTGCCTCCACGGGTTTCGCCCAAGGCTCCGGCAGCCTCCAGGTGGGCGGTCCCAGCGGCAGCGGTGCGCGCCTCTACGTGGGAGGTGACGACAGCGGTGGCGACGGAGGGACGGGTCTTCTCAACGTCCACACCACCGGGACGCTCTCGGCCACCAACGACATCGTCGTGGGTTCCCAGACCGGCACCGGGGTGATGAACGTGGACAGCGGCACGATCAACTCGGGGAGCGCTTCGGCGGGTGCCTGGGTGTTCATCGGCCAGGAAGGTGGCAACGGCACGCTGAACATGAACAGCGGTTCGTTCACCGTTTTCGGACGTTTCTACACCGGGCGGAACAATGCCACCGGCACGGTCAACCTGAACGGGGGGAGCATCACCGCGGACGGCGATTTCGTCGTCGCGGAAAACAACTCGACCGGCGTCTTCCATCACAATGCCGGCACCGTCACCTCGAACGGAGGTGAATTCTGGGTCGGGCAAGGGGCGACCTCGAACGGCACCTACAATTTCTCCAGCGGAGCGCTCAACGTGAACAACTGGGTGGCGGTCGGCCGCGACGGTGGCACCGGGGCCTTCAACATGACCGGAGGCACCTTCACGAAGGCGGGCGGAAACGACCGCCGGTTCATCGTGGGAGCGAGCGGTCCGGGCACCTGGACCCAGAGTGCGGGCCTGGTGAACGTCCAGACGAGCGAGATGTGGCTGGGTGAAAACAACAGCGGCACGTACACGCTCTCCGGATCCGGCGAACTGCGGACGCCCGGCGACCTCTACATCGGTCGTAACGGCGGCGGCACCGGCATCCTGAACCTGAACGGCGGCACGCTGCGCACGAGCAAGATCGTGGGTCAGGCGGGCAGCGCGACGGTGAACTTCAACGGGACGCAGATCATCGCCACGAGCAACCAGCCGACGAACTTCATCGACGGCAACGACACGGCGGACATCCAGGGCGGCGGACTGCTGGTGGACAGCAATGGCTTCAACCTCACGGCCCCGCAGGCATTTAGCGGCACGGGCGGGATCGTGAAGACCGGAGCCGGCACGCTGACGCTGAACGGCGCGAACACCTACGCGGGTAGCAACACCGTCAACGGGGGCAAGCTGATTTCCAACACCACGGCAACGGGAGGCGGCAGCTTCACGGTGGCGAACGGTGCGGGCATGGGCGTGAACCTCGTGAATGCCGACGAGGAGCTGATCACATCCAGCGTGACACTCGGCACCGGCTCGACGGTGGACATCAATTTGGGCAACGCCTTCGGCAACCCGAGCGCGGGCGAAGCACCGCTGGAAATCACCGGAGCAGTGGCGATGAACGGTGACGTGGCGGTGAACCTGACCGACGCGTTCCCGGAAGTCGGAAGCTTCCCGGTGATCGAGTACGGCTCGAAGACAGGAACCGGTAACTTCGTGCTGGGCACCCTGCCGCTGGGCGTGATCGCGACCTTGAGCGACACGGCAGGCGTGGTGACCATCAATGTCACGAGCGTGGCTCTGCCGCGCTGGGATGCGAACGAAAGCAACGACTGGGATACCGTCTCCGACAACTGGGTGGACCTGCTCACCAGCAACCTGATCACCTACACCGACGGCAACCCGGTGCTCTTCGACGACAATGGCACTGGCGCATTCTTCGACGGCACGGTGGACCTGAACATCACCGTTTCGCCGGGGATCACTACCTTCGACAACTCGGCCACGAATTACGTCCTGAGCGGTACCGGCAGCATCAGCGGCACGGGCGGTCTCACGAAAACGAACACCGGCGACGTCAACATCCAGACGACCAACAACTACACCGGCCAGACCCGTCTCGAGGGCGGCACGGTAACGGTGGCGACGCTGACAAACGGCGGCGTGGCCAGTCCCTTGGGTGCGGCGGGCGCGAGTCCCGCGAACCTCGCCTTTGCGGGCGGCGGTTTGGTTTACACCGGCGCGAGCACGACGATCGACCGCGGCTGGAGCTACGATTCCCTCTCGGACAACGCGCAGAGCAGCATCAACATCGCCAACAACCTGACGGTCACCGGGCAGATCACCGCGCCGAACCAAGGCAAGCTGCAGAAGCTGGGAGCGGGCACGCTGACCTTCACCTTCCCCGGGGCGAACGTGCTGGGCAAGGGAGCCGGCGTGCCAGCCTCGCTGCGGGTGGACGAAGGTTCGCTGGTGCTTGAAGGCAGCGGCACGCAGACGAACTCGGTGACGGGTGAAGTCTGGGTGGGCTCCAACGGCCTGAGCGGCGCCACCGCGACGCTGAATAACACCAGCCTGACTGCATCGAGCTGGATGGTCATCAGCCGCGGCAACGGCACGACCGGGCTGGTGTCCAGCCTGACGGCGACGAACTCGACGATCAGCACCCAAGGACTGGCGCTGGCGAACCTGTCCGGCGTGGTGGGTCACTCGGCCACCGGCAACCTGACCCTGAACAGCTCGACCTTCACCACCGGTGACATCAACATCGGCGAAGGTGCGGGCGGGACGGCAACGGTCACGCTGAACGGCACTTCCCAGCTCAACACCGCCAACCGCGTCTTCCTCGGCAATGAGAACGGGGCGACCGGCACCCTGATCGTGAAGGACACCGCGAGCTTCACCCGGACCGGAGGCTGGCTCTCGATCGGAGGCAACGGCACCGGCACGATCACCGTCCAGAACAGCGGCGTGCTGAACAACACGGCGGGCGACTTCAACATCTCCGACGTGGACAACAGCAACGGCACCCTGAACATGCAGGACTCCGCGCTGGTGAATGCCGGCCAGTTCTTCGTCGGCAAGGGTGTGAACACGATCGGGAACTTCAACATCTCCGGCGGCACCTTCAACGGCGGCACGACCTTCGTGGCCCGTGACGCCACCTCGAACGGGACCGTCACGCAGACCGGCGGCACGATCAACGTCGGCAACAACGATGTCGTGTTCATCGGTGAAAACGGCACAGGCACCTGGAACCAGAGCGCGGGCGTGGTGAACACGACCGGCTGGACGGTGGTGGGCCGCTTCACCGGATCGAACGGCACGCTGAACATCTCCGGCGGCACCTTCAACCAGAACCAGACCGACCGCCGGGTGATCATCGGTGAAGAAGGAACGGGCACGCTGACGGTGTCCGGGACCGGCGCGCTGAACGTGAACGGCGACATGCTGGTGGTGGGCAACGGTGGCAGCGGCAACGGCACGGTGAACCTCGACGGCGGCACCATCACCACCAAGCGGGTGCTGGAAGGCAGCGGCGGGATCAGCGCGTTCAACTTCGACGGCGGCCTGCTGAGGGCTGGCACCGGAGCGCTGCTGAACTTCTTCACCGGCATCGACACCGCCATCGTGGAAGATGGCGGAGCCGTGATCGACAGCAACGGCCAGACCATCGCGATCAACAGTTCGCTGCTTGATGGCGGCACCGGCGGCGGCTTGACGAAGCAGGGCAGCGGCACGCTGTATCTGAACGGGTTCAACACCTACACGGGCCTGACCACGGTGAGTGCGGGTTCGTTGGGTGGCGTGGGCTTCATCGACGGGGCGGTTACGGTCGCCACGGGTGCGTCCATCGCACCGGGGGATCCGACCGGAATCCTGGAGGTGGATGACAACGTGAGCTTCGCGGCGGGATCGAACTTCGCGGTGACGATCAACGATGCGAATCCGGTTCCCGCGGGCGAGCTGGACGTGAACGGCACGCTGAACCTGGCGAACGCGAACCTGACGCTGACGGGGACGCCGACACTGGCGACCTACATCATCGCCAGCTATGGAACCCTGAGCGGAACCTTCGCGAGCGTGCCGACGCTGCCTGCAGGCTACTCGATCGACTACAACTTCGGCGGGAACAACCAGATCGCGATCAAGCGGGCACAGACCCCGTTCGAGACCTGGATCGGGACCTTCTTCCCCTTCGAGACCGACCAGGCAGTTGTCGGACCCGATGCGGATCCGGACAGCGACGGCAGCACCAACGCGGAAGAATTCGCGCTGGGCGGCACGCCGGACAACGGTGCCGACGGCCCGAAGGTCTATCAACTGACGGCGGACAGCAGCGACGGCGGCACGGCCAACGAACTGTTGCTGACGATCGCGGTGCTGAACGGCACGCCGGTGTTCGCGGGTTCGCCCTCGCCGAGTGCCAGCACGCAGGGTTACACCTACACGGTGCAGGGCAGCACGGATCTGGCGGCCTTCACGACCCAGGTGAACGTGGTGTCCCCGGAGATGACGGGCCTGCCGCCGGCACCGACGGGATACACATACCGGACCTTCAGCCTGAACGGCAGTGATGGCCTGCCGAGCCGCGGGTTCCTGCGGGTGGATGTTGCCCCGACGCCGTAGGCCGCTGTTGAGCGATTCATTCAGAGCCCCGGCTGCCTTTGGTGGCCGGGGCTTTTTTTTGGAAATCATCAATCATCAGTCGGACTGCGGCTGCGCCGGGGGAAGGATGGGGGTGAAAGGTTGGATGATTGGAGGATCGGGAGATGAGTCCGATATTCTCTCGATCCCGAAGGGATCGCAGCGCTGCCGAAACCATCCTCGATATCCCCGCGAATCATCAAGCCGCTGCCTCCCTCTTCATTCGTAAGATTCGTTTGATTCGTGGTGGCTCCCCCTTCTTTTTCCGACCCCTGGCCCCTCACCCGCAACAGTCACCGGGACAGCGGCAGCCCGGAGCTGTCGAGAAAGCCGCGGAGGTTGATCGAGCCGTTCGATTCGAGGGCGACGGTAACGGCACCGGTTTTGCCTTGGTCGAGGAGGTGGATCCCGAGTTCCCGGCAATGGGCGGCCCAGGAGGGGGGGATGCGCTCTTCGGAGGGGAAGTCGGCGTGGCTGGCGATGATGGCGCGGGGTTTGACGGCAGCGAGGAAGTCGTCGCCAAGCGAGGAGTCGTGGCGGTTGCGGCCGGCGACGATGATGTCCGCGGAGAGATCCCTGCCGCTATCCATGAGGGCGCGCTCGGTGGTCCAGCCGGCATCGCCGAGGAACAGGATGCGCCAGCCTTGCCAGTGGAGGCGGAGGACCATGACGCGCTCGTCGGCGACGGTGTTTACGTCGTCGGGGGGCGGCTGGTGGAGGACTTCGAGCCAGGTTCCAGCATTGACCGGGTAGGTCTTGCCTGGCACGCCGAGGAGGGTGGGGACGCCCTTGTTCTCCGCTGTTTCGACGAGGGCGCGGAAGATCGAGCTGCGCGCGCGGCTCACGGGAATGAGGATCTGCCGGACAGGATAGACTTCGAGCGCATCCAGCGTGCCGCCGATGTGCCCGCCGTCCGGGTGGGTCAGCGCGATGCTGTCGGGCTGGAGGCCCAAGTGGCGGAGCGAGGGTCCGAGCACCTTGCCGAAGGCCGCGCGGCTGCCGGCATCGATCAGGACGGTGGAGCCGTTCTGGTGGAGGACCGAAGCGCCGCCGCCGTATCCGGGGTCGAAGACGACGAGGAAATTCTCCGCGGGGCGGCCGCGGGGGATGGTGGAATTGCCGCCGGGGACTGCGGCGAAAAAGGCGGCGGTGCCGGTGCACGCATTGGCAACGTGTCCGTTGGCGCGGTTGACGGTGGCTTGGGCGGAGGGCAGGGGGCTGAGAACCACGGCGGCCAAGGCGAGCGCCATCAGCGCGAGGACGAGGATGCCGACCAGCGGGCTGGCGAGGATCGAGACGGGGGCGACGAAGCCGAAGTGCCAGAGGGTGAGGGGCACCGAGCCGAGGCTGGCCGCGGTGGATGCCGCGAGGGCCGAGGCGGTCCACTCGCGCACCCAGAGCCAGGCGGCGCGGCCTTTCCCGTAGAGCGAGCGCGGCAGGTAGGGTTCGCGGCGCTCGATCCAGGAGAAGAAGCGCGAGGCGAAGGCGGTGCCGATGCCGATCACGAAAACGACGCCGAAGGAGAGTTGGACGCCGATTTGAAAGATCAGGTGACCGTTCGTGAGGACGGCGGCGAGCAGGGCGAAGCCGAGCGCGTTGAGCAAGTCGGGGCGTCTCCGCACGAGGAAGGCACCGAGCAGGGCGGCAGCCATGATGACCGAGCGGACCGCCGGCGGCTTCTTCGCCGAGGGTGGTATGGACGTTGCTTACTGGAACCCG
>CBFGPU010000015.1:0-12756 GCA_965650715.1 uncultured Haloferula sp.
GCGGTGGAGTTCGCGGAGGAGCGCCTTCGCCTCGTCGTCGAGGTGGACGGTCTTCACGCCGCGCGCTTCTTCCCCGCGCAGGAAATCGATCAAGGCATCCACCGGACGGCTCACGGGAGCGATGCTAGCGGTCCGGCCCGGCGGCGCAACCCCGGCCTTCGGGCGATTCCGAAGACGCGGCCCGCTTGTACTTGCCCCGGTGGGCCGGTTTGACCCATCGTGGCAGCGCGACAAACGCTTTTCCATCCATGTTCCGCCGCATCTCCAATCTCATCAAAGGATTCCTCGGCCTCTTTATCGGGGGGATCGAAAAGAAGAATCCGGAAGCCCTGCTCGAAGTGGAGAAGGAGAACCTGCGAAAGCAGATCAGCGAATTCAATGCGGGGCTGGCGGCACATGCGGGGCTGGTGGAGCGCCTGATGACGCAGGTCAAGAAGCTCAACACGCAGGAAAACGAGCTGAAGGCCAGAACCAAGGCGCTGTTGCAGGCGGGCCAACGCGAGGCCGCGGGCGAGATGGCGCTGCAGTACAAGAATACCGACCAGCAGCATGCCGAGCTCAATGCCCAGCTCGAGAGCGCGGAGACCCGCTACAAGGAACTGGTCCGGGCCCGCGACGTGGCGATCAAGGCGGCGCGCGACAAGATCGAGCAGCTCCGCCGCGGCATTGATGACATGAAGGTGCAGAAGGCGATGGCCGAGTTGAACGAAATGGCCGCCGGCATGGTCGGCTCCCTCGGAGGCTCCGGCGATACCCTCAACCGTCTGGAGGAGATGGTGGAGGAAGAGCGCAGCAAGGCGGCCGGTCGGGCCCGCGTGGCCCGCGACAGCGTGGACCTGAGCGGGACCGTGCTGAAGGAGGCCGAGCAGAAGGCGCTCGCGGACATGGCACTCGCCGACTTCGCCGCGGCGGAAGGGATCGAGCTGAAGCCGACGGATTCCACGCAGGAAACACCACCTGCGCAGGGGACGATGGGGCCGGTGAGCCAGTGACCGGGGACGGCGAGGTGCTTTCGTTGGCGCTCCGGCTTTTCCGATCTAACGTGTCCCGACATGGATCCTGATTTGCCATCGCGCTATCGCGCCGGGAGTTGGTACTCCGCGCCGAACTTGTGGAGGAAGGTCTCGCGATGCGCGCTGGTCGCAGGGCGGAAGACGGTGCTGACGGCGATCACGCTCTACCATTGCCTGCGCGACAAGGACACGCCGGCATGGGCGAAGGGGGTGATCGTGGGAGCGCTGGGATACCTGGTGCTGCCGGTGGACATGGTGCCGGACATCATTCCGGGGGCCGGCTACGGGGATGATTGGGCGGCATTGGTCGCGGCGCTGGGGACGGTGGCGATCTACGTGAAGGACGTCCACAAGGTGAAGGCGGCGGTCCAGACGGAGAAGATCTTCGGGTTGAAGGGGCATTAGGGAAAACCGGCGCGCATCCATTGGTGGAATGGAAGTCGCTGCGATCCCTCCGGGATCGGTGGCTCTGCCGGCGTTTTCCGGGGGTGTCGCTCGTTCCTCGCTCAACCCCCGGCTACTGTGCTGCGATCCCTGCGGGATCGAAGACGGAAGACGGATGACGGAAAACGGAACGCCTCGTCGTTTCGTGAAACCATAAGAAGGCACCGGTGTTGGATCCGGTGCCGAACCCAGATTTGTCGCATGCTCCGTTGCCTTCTCGTTTCGATCGCCAGCTTGTCCTGCCTTTCCGCGGCGGAGCGTCCGAACGTGATTCTGATCCTCGCGGATGACCTGGGGTTCTCGGATCTGGGTTGCTACGGCGGCGAGATCGCCACGCCGAATCTGGATGCCCTTGCGGCGGGGGGAGTGAAGTTCTCGCAGTTCTACAATTCTGCACGCTGCTGCCCGACGCGGGCTTCGCTGCTGACCGGGCTGCACCCGCACCAGACGGGGATCGGCCACATGACGGAGGAACCGGGCGAGACGATCCCTGCCGACCGACCGGCCGCGTACCAAGGGTATCTGAACCGGAACTGCGTGACGATCGGCGAAGTGCTGAAGGGTGCGGGCTATTCGACCTTGATGACCGGGAAGTGGCATCTGGGGCAGAGCGCGCGGGACCGCTTGCCGTTGCAGCGCGGGTTCGACAAGTATTACGGCACCTATTCCGGCGCGACGCTCTACTTCACGCCGAAGGAACCGCGGATCATCAGCATCGGAAACGAACCGGACACCGAGTTGAAGAGCACGACCGACCGTCCCTACTACACGACGGATGCTTTCACCGATCATGCGATCCGCTTCATCGGCGAGGAGACGGGGGACGATGCGAAGAAGCCCTTCTTCCTTTACCTTGCATACACGGCACCGCATTGGCCGATGCAGGCGCATGAAGCGGACATCGCGAAGTACCGCGGGAAATACAAGGCGGGGTGGGACAAGCTGCGGAAGGAGCGCCATGAGAAGCAGAAGCGCCTCGGCCTGGTCGACGCGAAGTGGCCGCTTTCGGCACGCGACGAGCAGGTGCCGGCTTGGGACACGCTGGATGCGGAGAAACAGGACGAGCTGGATCTGCGGATGTCGATCTATGCGGCGATGGTGGATCGTCTCGACCAAAACGTGGGCAAGCTGGTGGGCTTCCTGAGGGAGAAGAAACTGTACGAAAACACGCTGATCCTTTTTCTCGCGGACAACGGTGCATGCGCGGAGCTGGGGATCCTGGGCAAGCGCAACGTGAAAGACGTGGCGAAGCGGAATGCGGAGCTACACCTCGGCTATGGCACGGCATGGGCGAATCTCTCCAGCACGCCTTTCCGGCTCTACAAGCACCATGCGCACGAGGGCGGGAGTGCCACGCCATTCATCGCGCACTGGCCGGCGGGCATCAAGGCGCGCGAGGGCTGGTATCAGGAACCGGGACAGATCATCGACATCATGCCGACGATCGTGGAGCTGAGCGGCGCGAGTTATCCCGGGGAGAAGGACGGGAAGAAGATCCTGCCGATGGAGGGGGTGTCATTGGCGGGAGCGTTCAAGGGAGGGAGCATCGCGCGGGGCAAGCCGATGTTCATGGAGCACGAGACCAATGCCTTCATCCGCGATGGCAAGTGGAAGCTGGTGGGGCGGAACGCGGCACCGCGGGCGGGGTTGAAGGCGGAGCGGTGGCAGCTCTTCGACATGGAGGCGGACCGGACGGAACAAAACAACCTTGCCGAGCGGATGCCGGGCAAGGTTGCGGAGATGTCGAAGCAGTGGGAAGAGTGGGCGAAGGAAGCGGGGGTTTATCCAAAGCCTTGAGCGGATTAGAAGAAGGGGACAAGAGTGTCCCCCCTCCCTAACGCTAGCGCCAAATGCGGAAGGGCTAAGGAGCGACGACACTCCTGTCGTCGTAGTGCACGTAGTGGCCGGGGCAGGAGGTCCCACTCTCCTTATTGCTGACGCCAAGCGCGGGAGCGCATTCCGGTTACTTTGCCTCGGGGTTGGCTTGCAGGTAGGCGTCGACGTCCTTCGTCACGACGAGCTTGCCTTGCATGATGGCCCAGTGGCCGGGGAAGGTGCAGACGAATTCGTAGACGCCTTCCTTTCCGGGCGCGGTCATGCTGAGGGTTTCCTTCTGGCCGGGATCGACCAGCTTGGTCGCACCGAGCACGCGCGAGTCCTTGTCCGGCACGTAGGCGCGGCCCTGGCTGTCGAGCTTGTCGGGCGGGTTCGCCTGCACGGCTTCCGCCACCGCTTGCAGGGTGCCGGGCTGGACGAAGACGAGGTTGTGCGGCATCGCGTCCGGATTCTCGAAGATGACCTGGAAAGGCTTGCCGGCTTCCACCACGATGCGGGTGGTATCGTAGCGGAGTTGCTCGCGGACGGCCTTCACCACGAAGACATTCACGCGGAGATCCTTGAGGACCTTGCGTGCGACGGCACCGCGGTCCTTGGGCATCAGGCCCGCCAGATCGTTGGCGACTTGCACCACTTCGATGTAGTCCTGCGAGGTGCGGTCCTCCACCGGCACCTTGCGCGCCCAGGTTACCAGACCACCAGCGGCGGGATCGGCGAGTTCCGCGGACCATGCGGGGCGGGGAAGCAGGGCGATGCCCTTCGCGGCAGCGACGACCTGTTCGTCCTTCTTGATCAGCTCGACCAGACCCGCGAAGACCTTCTGCGGTTCCTTGCCGATGCTCACGAGGGCCCGGATGGCGGCACCGCGGAGTCCGGCAAGCGGATCGCTGGTGACCTCGATCCTGCTGCTCAGCTTCGGCGCGGGATTGGCCGGCTTCTTGAAGATCTCGCGACGCTGCGCATCGAGTACCGTCAGGGTGAAGCGGTCGAGCCGGTCTTCATAGCCGGCACGGTTCCACACTGCCACGGAATCGACCGGCTGATCGGTCTTCAGGTCAAGTTCCCACCAAGGATTGTTCTCGCCCTCGTTGGTGTGGGTTTGCGTGCCGGAATTGTAGTCCGAATCCGTCTTGCCATCGACCGCCCGTTGCGCGACGCCCGCGTGCGCGGTGCTGGACTGCTTGGCGGTGCCGCTGCCGGCGACATTCACGCCGCCTGCGAAGACCTGGACCTCCGCGAGGGTCAGCGTGCCGCGCCGCGGGAGCTCGATGCGAACGTAGCGGGCCTTGCCGCCCTTGGACTTCTCGAGGTCGGCCGCGACGGGTCCCGGCAGCTGCGAGAGCAGCGGGAACACCTTGTCGAATGCCGAGGCGCGCAAGGCCGGATCCGGCACGAGCGGAAGGGCTTCGAGGAAATCGGTGAGGGTATCGCCGGACTTCACCGCGCTGGTCCATGCGGCATCGATGCTGCCATCCACGGAGATCAATGCCGCGAGCGCGCTGCGGCGGACAACCTCGGCATTGGTCGTGGCGGTCAGGGACTGGAGCGAGTTGCGGGCGCTTTTCAGATCGCCGACAGGCTGCATGAGGAGCAGGCGGCTGAGGTCCGTGGCGGTGCCGCCGCCGTTCTTCGCGAGGGGCGCGAGGATGGTGAGGAGGGTTTCGATCGCCGTGCCGTTCTTGAGTTTCGCCAGTTCGGCGAGCGCTTCGCTCCGCTGGGCCAATGAGACATCGGGGCGGGTGAGCATCGCGGTGAGCGTGACCGGGGACTTGGGCAGTTTCGCGAGATCGCCGCTGCTCACCGAACCCATGATGAACTCGATGCCGGCGGGGTTGTCGCCGGCGAGCGCCTTGCCGCCGGCGATGGCGTCCTTCCACCATGGCGCGAGCTGCCGCATGGTTTCCTTCAGGCAGTAGTTGATGTAGTAATCGGTCGGGTGCTTGAGCGCGGTTAGCGCGGCATCGGCGGCTTCCCATTGGCGGAAATAGCTCGCAACACGCACGGCCTCGAGGCGCACGCGGGGCGCCTCGTCATCGGCAGCCACCTTGAGAAGCGCGAGGGCATCCGGCACGCGGTCGCGCCAGTAGCCGAGCACGCGCACGCCTTGCGCCCGGGCGCGGGGCTCGGACGATTTGAGGGTGCGTTTGAGCAATTCGAGATCCACGACGTTGTGCCACTGGTGTACCCAGAGCGCTTCCAGCATGTGGTGCTCGTAGTCCTTGTCCTTCGGATCGAGCACCTTGATCCAGTCGTTCACGCCGCGGATGACTTCCTTCGCGTCGTGCTTACCGAGCTCTATCTTCGCCCGCATGCGGACATCGTTCTCCGGCTCCTTGAGAAGTTCGAGGAGAGCGGCGACCGGCTCGCCATCGATCTTCTTCGGTATCATCAAGGGACGGCCTTCGTAGGTGATGCGGTAGAGGCGGCCGTGCTGGTGGTCGCGGTTCGGGTCGCGCAGGTGGTGCTGCAAGTGACCGATCAGCATTTGCGACCAGTCCATGAAGTAGAGCGAACCGTCCGGGGCGACGGAGATACCGGAAGGTCGGAAGTTCGGGTTCTTCGCGATGTCCGTGGTCACCAGATGGTCCAGGGTCTCGCCCTTGATCGCGGAGCCCTCCTCCGTGAGCTTCGCGCGGAAGATCCCCTGGATGCTGATGACGTTCGTATTGAGGAAGAGACCCTGCCAGTCATCCGGGAAGTGGCGGCTGGTCAGGATCGCGGTGCCGGGACAAGGGCGCGAGGGGCGGTCCCAGAAACGCTGCATGCCGGGATGTGCACCGCTGTCGAGATGACCGCTCATCGCGGGCCCGAAGTAGTTGTCGTTGCCCGTCGCGTCGGTGATCAGGTCGTTGCCCCAGTAGTCGAAGACGCGGCCATGCGGGTTCGCGAAGCCATAGGGTGCATGGCGCATGAACTTGCCGGTGTTCGGCTCGTAGCGGTAGATGGCTCCGTCGACGTTGCGCACCGGGCCGTTGAAGGTCTCCACGTTGCTGCGGTGGAAGATGCCGTCGCTGAGATAAACCGCCCCGCCGGGCTCCAGGCACATCGAGTTCGTCTCGTGGTGGGAGTCCGCGGCGTCGAGACCGTGGAGCACGCGCTCCTTCCAGTCCGCCTTGCCGTCGCCGTCCGTGTCCTTGATGTACCACAGGTCGGGCGATTGCATCAGCAGCACGCCGTCCTTGTAGAACTGGAAGCCGGTCGGGCAGTTGAGGCCGTCGGCGAAGGTCGTGCACTTCACCGCCTTGCCGGTCTTGGGATCGAGGTCGAAAACAAGCAGCTTGTCGAAGTTCGTGGTGGTGGGCGAGGTCTCCGGGTAGGTCGGCCATGCGGCGATCCAGAGCCGGCCCTTCGTGTCGAAGTTCATCTGCACCGGATTGATCAGCTCCGGGAAGGTCTTCTCCGAGGCGACCAGCTCGATCTTGCATTTCGGGGGCAGCTTGAGGTGCTTGATCGCCTCCTCGGGATCCATGTAGGGAACCTCGTCTTTCCGGTTCGGCGGGACGAGATTGACCTTCGGCAGGTTGTTGTCGGTGACCTTCAGATCGCCGCCTTTCGCGATCGCCCACACGCGCTTGTCGCGGTTCTCGGTCTTCACGTCGCGCTGGGCCATTTCCTCGCCCAAGGTGGAGGCATTGGTGACGCCCTCGTAGGCGATGCGCGAGCGGTCGCCGTAGATGTTGTACTGATCGACGGTGCGGTAGCGGTGGTGCCACTCGAGGTTCTTATCGATCACCGCATTGCGGATCTTGCCGAGCAGTGCGTCTTCGAAGGATGGCGGTTCCTTGCCGAAGATGGCGCGGAACTGGACCGGCGCGAGCTGGCGGTCGCCTTCCTCGGTGAGGTGGATGCCGTTAATCGTGAGCGGCGAGCCGGCCTTCGAGAACAGGTCCTTGGACGGCGTGTAGAGATCGACGAAGGGGACACCCTTGGCCTGCGCCACCTCGGCCATCGCCTTGGTATAGAGCGCAAGGTTGGCGTTGTTCGCGGAGCCGTCGGAGAAGTCCGGGCTCTTGAGGTTTTCCTGAGCGATGGGCGAGAAAAGGACGAGCTTCGGCGCGGATTGGCCGTTGTACTTCGCCGCCTTCTGCGCGTCCAAATACCGGCCGAGCTCTGCCTTGAAGCCGGCCAGCCCCTCGGGGCCGCGGAAAGACTCGTTGAAACCCCAGTAGGCGAAGATCACATCCGCGCCGAAATCGGTTCCGGCCTTGTAGACCACGTTGGGCTCGCCGGGCTTGGTCGAGTCACCCTTCTTCATGGCGAGGAACCACTCGGTCGGCGGCACATCGGCCGAGCGCGGCTTCACGTTCACCTCGTCGGCGGCGAAGCCGAGGTTCCGGACGGTGAGATCCAGATCCGGGTAGGCGCGGTGGATGAAGGTTTCCAGCCAGGCATGATGCTGCTGCCGGTCCGCGAGGCCGCTCCCGACGATCGCGATGTGATCGCCCTTCTGGAGCTGTACGAGGGGTTCCGCTGCCACCGCGTGCGCGGCGCAGGCGAGCACTGCCACGGTCGTGCAGCGGTAATGCCATCGGTTGGGAGTCATGATCTAATTCAAACAGGTTCTATCGGGCAAAGGCGCGGGAGAGGATCGGGTTCCCGTCACCGCGCGGAGCGCGCTACGCCCCGCCCATCTGTGTTTCTTTCGGATTTTGTGGGCTTTTGTGCAAGTTGGGACCGCAGTGTCGCATGAATTTTTCACTGAAGGTTTCCGTCCTGCGGATGGTATTCTAGCCGCGCACCGCTTCTGTCATGATTCGCCCTGCTCTCCCGATTCTGCTCGTGCTTTCATTGGTCACCACCCCGCTCCACGCGGGGGTGGGAATCGACATTGAAGCTTTTGGAAAGAGTCTCGGCGGCTGGACCGCGAAGGGAAAAACCGCCTGTGACTACGACCTTTCCGGGTCCGGCTACCGGACCTACAAGCCGGAGATCACGCCGACTCCCGATGGCGGCGTGTTCGCTTCGATCCGGATCGACCACCTGCGCGGATGGCTCGCGAGCGACGACCATGCGGTGCTGGAAGTCACGGTGGGCAAGGACGGCTCGATCGTTTCCGCGCAATCGAACCTGGCGCTGCAGGGCAAGACGATCTCCAGCGACGTGATCCGCACCGGCGGCACGGTGGCCAGCGGTACGCCGGTCGTCGGCGGAGCGGTCAAGGTGGGTGCCGATCTCACGGCGGACCTTTCCTCGAAGCTGCTGCGCGAGAAGGTGGTGGAGCCGGGCCGGGTGAACTTCCCGGCGGCGGTGCGCCACAACTACAACCTCCTTTTTCAAGCGATCCGCAACGACGCAGCGGCCGCGCAACCCGCGACGGTGATCGAGATCTACGGCCCGCACAAGCCGGGACCGACGGCTTCCCCGCTGGAAGTGAAAGGCGTGGGCCAAGGTCAGGAGATCAAGAAATAGGGCCCCTCCCCCGACAAGAAAAACGGACGGGTGTCGCCACCCGTCCGCCGGTCCTTTCATTCAAGGGCCATCAGGGTTTGATCCGGAAGAAGCGCCGCGGAACCGCATAGCCGTCGATCACCAGCGGGCTGGTGCCGTTGACCTCGGTCCACGGGGGCTGCAGGTTATCCGAATACTCCATTTTGCCGACGGGCCAAGCCAAGGTCATCAGGTTCGCGCGCGATCCTGAAACGGTGACCGAGTCGATCTCCCAACCTTGGGGCGTCAGGTTTCCCGAGGTGTTGTTGTCGGAGGAGGAGACGAAGCGGAGTTGCACGCGGTCTCCCGCGCTGAGACTGCCCAAGGAGCAGACGCTGGTGATGAAGGACGGATGACCCGCGGAGTTTTCCACGAAGGCCTGCTGCCCTTCCAGGGTCGTTCCGGAGTCCGCCAATACCGTGCCGTTGTATCCGTTCTGGCTGAAGGAGCCGAGCGGGACACGGGCGAAGGTGCCGCCATTCACGCTCACATCCACCGCCCCGCCGTCGTAGAATCCCTGCTCGAAGCTATGGCGGTGGGAGAAGGTCAGCGTCACCGGGCCCGGCTCGGTGACGATGTAAACCGGGCTGGCGAGATTGGAGGTGTTGTCGGCACCGAAGCCGTTGGCTTGGCCGTTGCTCCGCCACGAGCCGGTCGTGTAGGTCCAGTCGGTTTCCGGGGAGACCGCCGTGCCGATCGAGAAACCGCCGCCGCCGCCGCTGAAATCCTCGGTGCCGCCGGGCGTGGTCGCGAGACCGGAAATGGAGGTCGAGAAGGCGACACCATTCTTCACGAGCAGGATCGAGGAATTCGAGATCGAGGTCAGGGTGTAGCCCGCGGGCATACCGATCACACCCGGCAACGCACCGACCAGATTGCCCGAGCACTTGCAGACTTCATAGAACGGGGCCGTGGCACCGCCGCCGAGGACCGTGAAGGCGATCTGTGATCCAGCCTGCAAGGTGAGGTCGCCGTTCACCACGAGCTTGTCCGAAATCGCGCCATCGATTTCGCATTGATAGGTGCCCGCGAGGGTGGTGGCACCGGCGGTGAATGTTCCCGCGGAGCTGCCCGGGCGGAAGGTCGTGCCCGAACCCAGGATAAGCGGGCCGGTGAGCGAACCGGTCGCCTCCAGCGTGCCCGCCGCGACATTCAGTGTCCCGACATAGCCGTGGTTGATGCTGTCCGCGAGGCGGAGCGTGCCGGCACCGGTCTTCAGGATCGAACTGGCAACCGACTCCGGTGCTGCGGCATCGGTGTTTTCCAACTCGGTGGCGATGATGAGATCCGGAGCGATGCCGGCCACCACGTCGGCCACGTTGAAGGTGTGAACCGCGGGTGCCACCGGGGAAGGATTCGTCGCCAGCAATGCGAGACCCGAATTGCCCGGGGTCGCGCCGACGCCGTTGCTGATGGTCGAGGCGGCCGATCCGCCCACGGTGATATTCCCGTTGAGTTGGAAGCTCTCCGCGTTGTAAGCGCCGCCACCGCCGGAATAGCTCAGGGTGATCTGGCTTCCGTTCAACGTCAGATGCCGGAGGTGGGCATGGCTTTCCCCGTTGGGGCCGGTTCCCGGGCTTTCCCCGGAGACGATGCCGAGCGTCGCCGAGTTCAGCGTCACATCGACGGAGTTCACCGGGCCTCCCGGGATGGCATTGACGCCGCGGACTTCCATCGTCGCGCCCGCGTTCACCGTGACGGCCGCGTTGTATGCCAAGCGGTTGCTAACCTGGCTGCCGTCGAAAACGACGGTACCGGCATTGATCGCGACGGTCTTGCCGGCGGAGTTGGCAGTGCGGACGACGACGGTGCCGGTGCGGGAAAACACCTCGTTGACTTGGGCACCGGTGATGGCGCCGGTGATCTCGAGGTCGCCGCTACCGGTGACCGACAGGCTCGTGCCGACTCCCATCGCGGTGGGGCTTTCGTAGAGGGTTCCCGGAGCCTGGTTGATCTGCAGTTGTCCGCCCGCGATGTTCACGGCGGTGATCGGCGACAAGGTCCCGGAGGTGCCGTTGCCTACACGGAGGACGCCTTCGTTGACCACCACGCTGTCAACGGACAGGCCGTAGTTCCCGATCTCCACCGTGCCGGTGCCGCTCTTCGAAAAGACGGAATCCTCGAGGCCTCCAATCAGCCAATCGGCTCCGGTGATCGTGAAGTCGGTGTCGTTGTCGAACGTCACCGCCGCGGGCGTGACATCTTGCGTGACCTCGACGGTCTTGAGGGTGGCGGTATCATCGAAAATCACGGCATATTCATCCGCGTAGAGCGAGGCCGTGCCACCGGTGAAGGTTTTCCAGTTTTGCGAGACGCCGATGTCCCAGTCGCCGGGATTGGTCGGATCGGTGCCGGTCCACTTGAGGGTGGGTGTGACGTACACGTCCGTCGCCTCGCTGCTGACGGTGCCGAGACCGTTGCTGACGACGACCGAATAGGAAAAGGGAGCCGAAGGCGGGGTGTTCGCCTCTGCCGAGGTCACCGTATAGGTGGTTGCCGTGGCTCCGGGAATGTCGGTGCCATTGAGTTTCCACTGGTAAGTGAAAGGCGGCGAACCCGTGGCGTCGATGGCCAGGGTGTAGGAGCTGCCTTCGACGATGGCCCCCGGCGGCGTCACCGTGGGGAACGCCTCGACCAGGCCGGGGCCTGCATTGCTTAGCGCGGCGGCGTAGAGTTGCTGGACCCGGCCCGGCGTCACGGCATGCGCGAAGATCGCGACCTCGTCGATTTCGCCGCGGAAGTAGTCACCGGCAGTGCCGAAGATGCCGCCGCCGCCGATGTTGAAGTTGAAGGCGGAGCTTCCGTAATCCGCCACTCCGAGATTCAGCTCCCCCACTTGGGTGCCATTGACGAAGAGCCGGTTGCTGGTTCCGTCGCCGGTAAGGCAGATGAAGGTCCATTGGTCATCCACCATGCCGTGGGGTTGCACGATGTTGCCTCCGGCCGCGTTGACCCATGCTTCCACGTTGACGTCGTTCCCGGCATCGCCGAATTCCAGCAGGTCGTTCTGGCCGAAGTAGCCGCCGCGGGTCGTGTGGGTGGCGCCGCGCTTGATCCAGCCCATCACCGTGAAGGCGGTGCGACCGTTGAGCAGCGGCTGGTTGGCGGTCACGAAGCCATTCGCATCCGGCAGGGTCAGGCAGGAGTTGTTTGCTCCGAAGCCTCCGAAGCCCGAGGCGGGCGACGGCCCGGAGGAGGAGTTCTTCGCCCCTGCCATGTAGCCGCCGTCGGCACCGTTACCCAGCGTGCCGAGATTGTCCGCGGTCGGCGGCGTGCGCGGAATGAAAACGTCCTCGTTGAGTCTCCAGTAGCCCACCGGGGAATTCCCGAGCACGAGCGTGTTGTAGCCCGGGGACGGAGCCGGGCTGATCCCGTTGTTGTAGTGAGCGAGGATCTGCGCGTCGGTAAGCACCGTGTTGTAGTAAGCGGGCTCGTCGAGTTTTCCCGTCCACCCGAAGCCGCCGTCGGACCGCGCTCCCATGGTGAAGGGATTCGTGGTGTTCGCATCGTAGGGGCGGGAATTGCCGCCACCGGGCGCAATGGTCGGGCTGGTGGCTTTCAGGACCCCGTCCACGTAGATCTTCGCGATGGCGGCGGTGTCGTCCCACGTGGCAACCACATGGTGCCATTGCCCTGCAGTCACCCCCGCCCCCGAGCTGATGCTGGCCGCAACCGCCAACCCGTTCCGGTTGTACGTGCGGAAATTGAAGCCGGTGGAGGCATCGCCGTGATAGATCAGCCATCCCTCGCGGTTTCCGCCGCCATCCTGCAGCCAGGATGAGATCGGGCAGAGGAGGCCGCCCGCATCGGGAATGGAACCCGGATTCAACCAGACCTCGCGAATGCCCTTGCGGGCCACGTCCACGATCATCGTCAGCTCGGCCCGGTCCTTGGCGCTCTCGGCGAGCTCGCGGGCGAGAGCGCGGTCCTCGCGCGGCGTGGCCCCTCGCGGGCGGGTTCCCTTGATCGGCCGTGTCTCCACCGCGCCGTCGCGGACGGACAGGTTGGCCCAGCCCACGACGCGGTCGCGCCAGAG
>CBFGPU010000016.1:0-12607 GCA_965650715.1 uncultured Haloferula sp.
CAGCGCACCGGCAGCGGGACCTGGCGGCAATTGGCCGCCGACTGGTCCGAGCCCTTGGCCCAATCGGCGAATACCGATCACGATATCGGCTTCATCGTGCTCGGCTCGGTCGGGAAGGGCTGGCTGTATCATGACGACCTGAGCGACCCCGCGGGCAGCTATCGCGATTTCGCCAGACAGGCGCTTGCAACCGCCGCGGCGAAACTGGATTCCCGCTTCAACAAACCGAACTCCAGCGGCACGCCGGTCCCCGCCGGCTTCACCCGCTCCTGGGATACGATCGAGGCACCCTACCCCGTGTGCGTGGATAACCTGATGAACCTCGAGCTCCTGCTCGTGGCATACGAGTTGAACGGGCGCCTGCCTGCGCAGCGCCCCTGGTTCGACCACGCCTTGACCCACGCCCGCAATTCCATCGCCCGCCACATGCGCGCGGACGGCGGCACCTATCACGTTGTCAAACACTTCGAGAGCGGCAGCGACATTGGCCAGATCGAACGCAAGAGCACCCGGCAAGGGTACAGTGACGAAACCACATGGTCGCGGGGCCAGGCGTGGGCCATCTACGGGCTTACGGCCGTCTATCGCCATGTCAGCCGCGATCCCTCTACCGATGCCTCCGACATCCTCGCCGGGGCACAGGCTGCGGCGGATTATTTCCTCGATCACCTCCCGCACTACCACAGCGCCGATACCTACAACCACCGCGACGGCGATTTCGTGCCCCCCAGCGATTTCGATGCCGCCCTGGGGGAACCGGTGGGTCCGTGGAACGATGCCAACAACAACTACAATTCTAGTACCGGGACCGGCTTGGGAGACCGCAAGCCCCCGACCCATGCTTTCACGCTGCGCGATTCTTCTGCCGCCGCCATCGCCGCCTCGGGGCTGATCGAGCTGAGCGGCTATGCTTCCTCTACCGCGGACCGGGATCGATACCTCGCGGCCGCGGAGGATATCCTCGAATGTCTCATCGCGTACGATGGCACCGATGGGGGAACGGCACCCGATTACCTCTGCGCGGTGTCGGAGACCGACCATCCCGGGATCCTCAAGGCCGCGAGCACCCAGTGGGACGATGACAACCGTTCCCTGATATTTGGCGACTACTATTTCCTCGAGGCGCTTGTGCGCTTCGAGGCCCTGCGCGAGCGCGAAATCCTGGCCACCACCCGGCGGGTCGTCCTGTCCGGGCCGGGGATTGTCCTGGAGTTCGAGATGAGTTCTCCGGCGGTCGCCTTGACGGTGCGCGTCCAGAGATCGCCGGACCTCGCGATCTGGACCACCGTGGCCGCCAAGACGGGTGCCGGTCCTTGGAGCGGTAGCGCCGAGGTGGAGGAGGAATCCATTCCGGGCGGCAGGGTGAGGGTTAGCGTCAGCGATCCGTCACCCGGATCGCGCGGATTCTTCCGCATCGTCACCCGCTCCCTCGGGGATAGCCCTTGAGCCGGTTGCCCCCGGCGAACCGGATCGGTGCCGGAGCATGGTCCTTCCCCCGAGAATAAGGTCGCACCCATAGTCTCATTTGATACTATCACGGTGTGCGGCCACCCTTTGAAATCACTCCCCGCGCCGCCGGATTGCTTTCGGAAATCGAGCGGGCCTTGGGTAGGCTCGAAGGGTCGCTGACCGCCCCGCCCAATCCGATGCTGCGCCGTTCCCTCAAAGTCCGGACGATTCACGCCAGCGTTGCGATCGAAGGAAATACGCTGACGGAAGAACAGGTCACCGCGATTCTGGAGGGCAAGAGGGTGATCGCTCCCGAGCGCGATCTTCTCGAAGTAACGAATGCCATCGCCTGCTACGGGAAGCTGCCGGTCTGGAACCCGGGTTCACCGAAGCACTTCCTCGCGGCGCACAAGGTGATGATGAAGGGCCTGGTGGATCGGCCCGGAGCATGGAGAACGAGCGGGGTAGGGATTGCCAAAGGCAATGTCATCTCGCACGTCGCCCCCCCGGCGGCCCGCGCTCCGGGTCTTGTCGGATCTCTCTTGGAATGGGTGAAGAAGGACAACGAAGTGCCCGCTCCCGTTCGCGCGGCCGTCTGCCACTACGAGTTGGAATTCATCCACCCCTTCCAGGACGGCAACGGGCGGATGGGCAGGCTTTGGCATAGCCTGATCCTCTCGCGATATCATCCGGTCTTTGCACACGTCCCGGTGGAGTCCGCCGTGAAGGATCGCCAAGCCGAATACTACGAAGTCCTCGGGCGTTGCGACAAGACGGGCAAATCGACGGAGTTCATCGAGTTTGCACTTCAGGCAACCTTGGAGGCATTGGGAAGCGTTACCTCGTCATCCGCTCGGACCATGACATCATCCGAGCGGCTCGAAGAGGCATGCGCTGGATTCGCGAAGCGGTGGTTCTCCCGAAAGGACTACATCGCCCGCTTCCCAAGCCTGTCACCGGCCACCGCCAGTCGCGACCTCAAGGCCGGGGTTGATGCCGGCTTGATCGAGCGCGACGGCGACAAGGCAACGAGCCGATATCGGTTCGGCCCCTGATCATGCCGTCCTCAGAAATCAAACTGATCGATGTTCTCCTTCGTGAACGCGAACGGCGTCCCGAGCAGGATATTATCCCCTTCCACCTTCAGCGTCCCCAGCTTGCCCGCGTTGAACTCGGTATCGCCCTTCTTGAGCGAACCATCCGCCACCGCCGCACCCGCGCGGACCGCCAGGTAGCCCAGATCCTCCACCTTCCATAGGATCACCGACTGCGTCACACCCTCCTTCACGTAAGCCTTGTTCTCGCTCGGCAGACCCAGCCCCACGACCTTCACCGCACCGGTCTTGCCCGCCTGCTTCACGGCCTCAGCCGCTCCGGGAACACCCGGCGAACACACCGAGATGACCGCCTTCAAGTTCGGATGTGCGCTCAAGAGATTCGTCGTCTCCTGCTGCGCCTTGTCCTTCAGATCGTCGCAGGGCTTGATGTCCACCAGCTTCATCTCCGGATACTTCTCGGCCTGCCGCGCCTTGATCGCCGCGATCCACGCGTTCTGGTTCGCCGCCGTGAGGTTCGCCGTGATGATCGCGAACTCGCCCTGGTTCCCCACCAGTGACGCCGCGTTGTCCAGCAAGGCATCGCCGATGCCCTGCTCCGTCGCCTGGTTCACGAAGAACGAACGTGCGTCCGGTTGCGCATCCGCATCGTAAGTCACCACCTTGATCCCGGCGGCCTGCGCCTTGCGCAGCGCGGTCGAGAGACCCTCCTTGTTCTCGCAGGCCGCGGCGATCACGTCCACCCCGAGCGAGATCCAGTTCTCCACGATCTCGTTCTGCTTCGCCGGGTCGGAGTTGGTCGGACCGTCGAAAAGCAACTCGGCGCCGAGTTCATCGGCAGCGGCACGGGCGCCCTTCTCGCAGGTCACGAAGTACTGGTTGCCCTTGCTCTTCGGCAGGAAGGCGATCGTCAGCTTTTTCTCGCCTCCGGCCTCACCGGTTTTCTTGCAGGCACCGAGGAAAGGGACGGCGCAGAGGACGGCGAGCGAGCAGAGGAAGCGGGTGCGTTTCACGGATCTTGGGTTGGCTGGGGTTCAAGGTTTGAGCGTAGCTTGTTTGCGGGAACGTCGCGTGGCGAGGATTCTTGCAAGCGGAGTGACGGCCAGCGCCACGATCAGCAGCAGGCCGGTGAGCATTCCCGAAAGCTCGCCGGAGATGTTGGAAATCGGTCGGTCGAAAAGCTGGAGGTCGGTGATCCGCTTGAGGCCGTTCTGCAGCACCGCCACCACCACATAGCCCAGCAGCGTGCCGCTCACCGTGCCCGAGCCGCCGAAGATGCTCGTGCCGCCCAGCACCACCGCCGTGATCGCCAGCAGCTCGTAGCCGATCCCCGCATTCGCGCGCGCCTCGCCGAGCCGCGCCACGAAGATCACCGCGGCCAAGCCCGCCACCGCACCGGCCAGCACGTATGCCAGGCTCACATTCCGCCCCACCGGTAGCCCTGCATAGCGCGAGCCCTCCGGCGAATAGCCGATCGCCCGGAACGACCGCCCGAAGGTGCTGTGATGCACCAGCAGGTAAATCCCGGCGGCCACAAGAAGGAAGATCCACACCTGCGCCGGAAGCCCCCCAACCGACGAGTTGCCCAGCGCAAGGAAGGAATCCGGAAAGCCCGAGTAAGACTTCGAACCCTTCGTCAGTGCCTCCGCCAGGCCCCGGAAAAGCGAGAACGTGCCCAGCGTCACGATCAGCGGCGGTAGCTTCAGCCGCGCGATCAGGAATGCATTCACCCCGCCACCCGCCGCGCCGATCCCCACAGCAATCAGCCCCGCCGCCATCGGCGAAAACGAAGCCTCCTTCACCAGAATTCCGAAGCACACCGCGCAGAGCCCCATCATCGATCCCACCGAAAGATCGATCCCACCCGTCAAGATCACCGGCGTCATCGCCAGCGCCAGCAAGCCGATCTCCACCGAGTGCCGGAAGATGTTCGCGACATTCGAGCCATCCGTGAACCTCCGCCCGAGCATGCTGAAGATCACCACCTCGATGGCGATCACCAGCAGCAGCACCACCTCGTGGCGGGCGAGCAGGCTCTTCATGGAAAAGGATTTCGCGTCGGACATGGCGGTTCGGTCATTTCTTGCCCCTGCGCAGGCCGTCGCCGACCACCGCAAGGAGGATCACGAGGCCTTGGATCGCTCGCTCCCAGTAGGGCGGCTGATGGAAATGCGTGAGCGCCGGGTTCACGTTCACCAGCAGCATCAGGCCCAGCAGCACGCCCCAGAGATTGCCGCGGCCCCCGGTGATCGCCACGCCGCCGACCACCGCCGCGGCGATGACCTTCAGCTCCAGGCCGTCACCCGCATTCGGCTGCACCTGCGGCGACTGCACCATGTTCAGCACCGCCGCGATCCCCGCCAGCGCCCCGGTCAGCGCGAAGACTCCGAAAGTCATCCAGCGCGGGTTGATCCCCGCCAGACGCGCGGCCTCGGCATCCGTGCCGGTCGCATAAACATAGCGGCCCACCGCCAGATTTCGCATCGCCCAGGCGAAGAACACCAGCAGCGCGAGCGACAAACACATCACGATCCCTTGACCCGTCGCCTGGCTCATCCCGAACCATTGGATGCCTCCGGGCAGCGACATCAGGCGACCTTGCTGCCAGAGCCGTAGCGCCTCGTTCCATGTCACCATCGTCGCCAGCGTCACGACGATGCTCGGCAAGCCCAGCCACGCGACCAGCAAGCCGTTGAAAGCACCCATCACGATTCCCGTGACCACCGCCGCCAGCACCGCGACTCCCAACGGCATGCCCGCCGCCGCCACGATCCCGGCCACCACCGCGCACATGCTGAATTGCGCCCCGATCGAAATGTCGATCTGCCGCGTGATGATCACCAGCGTGATCCCGATCGCCGCGACCAACGCCGGCATTTGCGCGGTGAAGCGCGAGAGCAGCGGCTGCATCTCGAAGAAATTCGGAGCGAAGATCGCCAGCGCGCCGAAAAGCAGCATCAACGCCCCGGCCACGGTGATCTCGCGCGAGTATTTCCGCATCATGCGACCTCCTTCCCCCGTTGGCCGAGTGCGGCCGCCATCACGTCGTGCGCATCGCTGCCCCCCGGAAGTACGGCGGTCAACGTACCTTCCCGCATCACCGCGATCCGGTCGCTCATCCCGAGCACCTCCGGCAGGTCGCTGGAAATCATCAGCACCGCCAGTCCTTCCTTCGCCAGCCCGCGGATGATCCGGTGGATCTCGCTCTTCGCCCCCACGTCCACGCCCTGCGTCGGCTCGTCCAGGATCAGCAGCCGCGGCTTCGTGGCCAGCCAGCGCGAGACGCTCACCTTCTGCTGGTTCCCGCCGCTCAAGCTGCCGCCCGGCGCTTCGGGACCGTAGGCCTTGATGCCGAGATCGCGGATGAACTCCGCCGCCATGTCGGTTTCGCGCTTCTTCCGCAGCCAAGCACCCGGGAAAATCACCGGATGCACCGCCATCGTGATGTTGTGCGCGATCGGCATCTCAAGGATCACGCCATGGCGCCGCCGGTCTTCCGGCACGTAGGCGATGCCCTGCGAAATGGCATCCCGCGGCGAGGTGATCGTGACCTTCTTTCCGCCTAACAAAATCTCCCCGCCATCGGCCGGCGTGATGCCGAAAAGGATCCGCGCCAGCTCCGTGCGGCCCGCCCCGACCAAGCCCGCCATGCCGACGATCTCTCCCGCCCGCACATCGAGCGAAACGCCATGCACACCACCCTCCGTGGATGATACATTTTTCAAGGACAGCACTGTCTCTCCCGGCTCGCTCTCCGCAGGCGGATAAAGCGTCGCGACCTCCCGCCCGACCATCAGTTTGATCATCGCCGCCTCGTTGAGATCGTCCACCGCATTGGTGCCGACGCTCTCGCCATCCCGCAGCACGGTCACGCGATCCGCCAGGGCGAAGATCTCTTCCAAGCGATGCGAGATGTAGATCACGCCCACCCCGCTCGCCCGCAGGTCCTTCACCACGCCGAAGAGCAAATGCTGCTCCTTCTGCGTCAACGAAGCCGTCGGCTCGTCCATGATCACGATCCGCGCCCCCGATCCCAGCGCGCAGGCGATCTCCACGAGCTGTTGCTCCGGCATCGAGAGTTCCCGCACCTCGGCATCCGGCGAAATCTCCGCGCCGATCCGCTTCAGCAAATCGAGCGCCATCTGCCGCTGCTTGCTCCGGCTCACCACCGAAAAAGGCGCGGGCTTTTTCAACCGCAGGCCGATGTTCTCCGCGACCGTCAGATCGGGAAAAAGCGCCGGCTGCTGGTAGATGCACGCGATCCCGAGTGCACGCGCGTGCGCCGGCGTCAGCGAGGCGACCGTCTCGTCGCCCACCGTGAGCGTCCCGCCATCGGGCGCATGGGCTCCGGTGATCACCTTGATCAGCGTCGATTTCCCCGCGCCGTTCTCACCTAACAGCGCATGCACCTCCCCCGGCACGAGGTCGAAGGAAACGCCCTTCAAGGCGCGCACGGCACCGAAGGACTTCCTGACATCGGAAAGGTGGAGCAGGGTTTTCAAGGCTCTGGGTTCACGCGGTGGGGCGGCGGGCTGGGCCGTCGCCGGTCGTCGTGCTCAGGCATAACTATGCTCCGTCGCGATGCCAAGTTCCTGACGCCGCTTGGCACGTTCCGCCGCCGCCTTTTCCGTGTAGCCGGAGGCGCGGTGCGCCACCAGCGGGTCGGCATCGAGACCCTTCGAGGTCCGCCAATCCGCCAGGGCAGGGGAGACATCGGTGTTGAAGGCTTTCTTCAGGCAGTTCTCGGCATCCACGATGTTCCCCTTCTTCTGCGCCTGCAGCAGCGCGGCATGGTCCACCAGCGCCGCCTTCGCATACAGCTCTTGCGCCGTGCAGACCGTCTGGATCATCGCCTCGATCTTCGGCTTCAGGTTGTGGGACTGGTCGATCATGTACTCGATGTCCGGGTACTTGCCGCCGTTCTCCGCCGCGAAAAGGTGGATCTCGTGGAAAATCCGGAAAATCTGGTAGGGATCGATCGAGCCCAGCGTGAGGTCGTCGTCGGCATACTTGCGGTCGTTGAAGTGGAAGCCGCCCAGCATGTCCTCGTCGAGCAACCACGCCACGATTTGCTCGATGTTCTGCGAGAGATAGTGGTGTCCCGTATCCACCAGCACCTTCGCCTGCGACCCCGCCTTCTTCGCGGTCAGGAACGACATCCCCCAGTCGGCCAGGTCGGTCTGATAGAAGGCCGGCTCGAAGGGCTTGTACTCCACCAGCAGGATCTGATCCGCGGCGAGATGACCGTGCGCCTCCTTCAGCGCCGCCTCGAAGCGATGCTTGCGCGCGCGAATGCTGTCCTGACCCGGATAGTTCGTGCCATCGGCGAACCATAGCGAGATCGCCCGGCTGCCCGTGACCTTGCCGATCTGGATGCAGTCCAGGATATGCGCCAGAGCCTGGTCACGGGCAGTCTCGAAGGGGCTGCCGACGGAGCCCAGCTTGTAGAGCTGGTCTTGGAAAAGGTTCGGGTTGATCGAGCCGATGCGGATGCCCAGGTCCGCGGCCTTCGAGGCCACCGTCGCCGCGTCCGTTCCCGGCGCGAAATCCCACAGCACGTGCGTCGCCACCGTGGGACAGCAGCCGGTCAGCCGGTGCACGTGCGCGGCATCCGCCAGCTTGTCATCCAGATCGATCGCGGCGGCAGGCTGGTGGAATTTCCCGAACCGCGTACCTGTGTCCGCATAGCCCCACGAAGGGGTCTCGATACGGAAGGACTCAAGGGCGCGGAAAACAGTGTCCGAAACGGTAAGCATGATGGGTTCTGGCCGTGGGCTCGCGGCTTCAAGCCAATGAAAGTATCGTTTCTTATGAAATCGCAAGCACTTTTAGCCTCCCCTACCCGAACGGGCTATTCGGTTTTCTTCGGCAGCCCGTAGCCCAGAAATACCCCCTTCGATCCCGCCCGCGGCAGCTTGAAATCAAACACTCCGTATCCCGCCCGCTTCGTGCCCCGGTAGGTGCGCCCCTCGCTCGCCCCGGCCATCACCGGCCGCCCCGTCGCTTTCTCGTGCCCCAGAAAAATCTGCACGTGCGACACCGGCACCTCGCGGCCGTCCTTCGGTTCATAGGTCCCCGACCAGAAAAGCAGATCCCCCGGCTGTAGCTTCGAGAAAACCTCCGATTCCAGCGTCATAGTCGCCGAAGGCACCTCCGTGAGCGCCCCGGACTTCTTCACCCAGGCGAACTGCGCTCCGGAACTCCGCGGCGGCTGGATCCCGCTCTCCTGGAGAATGTAATAAACCGACCCCGAACAATCGAGCCCCCCGCTGTCCGGATCCGCGCTGCCGAATTGGTATTTGATCCAAGTCTCCCTCGCCGCCAGCTCCAGCGCCTCGTCCACGATCTGCTTCCGCTGCCCCGTTAGCGACTCGTATTCCTTGAGCTCCTCCTTCCCGATCACCCCGGGCCGCACCTCACCCGTCTCCGCCCCCGCAAGCGGAAGCAAAAGCAGCAGGAAAAGACGGGCGGTCATCTCTCACCCTAACACGATCCGCGGTCTTCCGCCAGTCGTGAAAGGAAACGCGCGTTTCGCGACTGCGGGAATGGCGATCCGCAGCGGCGATAAGGTGAATTCCATCTAGGCTTTCAGTTCATCGAACTGCCGGATCTTCCGCAAGGCGAATGCCAGCGGCAGGAGGCACAAGATGCCGAAGGAACAATCGATCAAACGCCAGACGACGGGGATCCCGCGGATCGGCCCGCAGATGAAGGCAAGGGGAATGACCAGCAGGGACGCTGCAATCCCGACCTTCAATACCCCCTCGTAACGCACCGGCTCGCGGTAAGGCAGGATGAAGAACAGCGCGATAATCAAATGTCCGAAGGCCAGCCAATCCGTGCCGTAGGCGATGAAGGGATAATTCCGATAGGTATTCTCCAGCCCGTCGCGCACCCTCAACACCCAGCGCATCAAATCCGAATCCACCGCCAGCCCGATGCCATTCTCGGCGAGCAGTTCGCAGAGCAGATTCAACTCGTGGAGCAGGGGAAAAGCCGTCACCCCGCTGAGGACCAAGCCCAGGATCACGATCAAGATGGCGATGCGGATCTGCTTCAACGGAGTCATGCGGGAAACATGCCCGTTCCTCACGGAGAGCCGATGCCGAAACGATGAAGATTGCACGAATGGGATGGCTTGGAACCTTGGCCATTTCCCGAACGCAGGATCGGTGCTTTGGTTTCCGACCGCCATGTCCCGCTCCGCTCAAATCGAAACCCACTTCTTCGCCGACGACGGCCACACGCCCAATCATCCCAACCTTCCGTTGATCGTCGTGCGACACACCGAAGCTGCCGAATCCGACGATCCCGCGGCGTGGTTCGAAAAAAGGTTCACTGCCCACGGCTGGGGAAGCACCTGGCGCTGGGAGGTCTATCCTTATCACCATTTCCACAGCACGAACCACGAAGTGCTGGGCGTCTCCCGGGGTTCGGCCAACCTCATGCTCGGGGGAGAAAACGGCGAGGAGTTCCAAGTGACCCTCGGGGATGTGCTCGTCCTGCCTGCCGGGTTGGGCCACATGAGCTTGAGCGCCTCCCAGGATTTTCAGGTGGTCGGTGCCTATCCGCGCGGCGAGAAGCCGGATCTCGTGCGTGCGGGCGAGGGTAACCTCGACGCAGCGCGGGGACGCATCGAAAAGGTTCCCCTCCCCGACCTCGATCCAGTCTATGGCGCGCAGGGGCCTCTGAAAGAACACTGGCGCTGACGTGGGAAGACCGCGCCAGCGCTGGGTCTGCTGGATCTAACACCCTACTTCGGCCCGCCGAGGTGGTTCAGGAAGAAATCCACACGCCTCCGCTGCGCATACCTCTCCTCGCCCGAACCATGATTCCTCCCCGTCATCGGCAGGAACTCGAAGTCCTTGTCCGCCGCGATCAATGCGTTGATCACCTGATAGGTCGAGGAAGGATCAACGTTCGTATCCACCTCTCCCACCGTGAGCAGCAAGGCGCCTTTCAGGTTCTTCGCATGCGTGACGTTCGAATTGTCGGCATACTCCGGCCCGATGGGCCAATCCATCCACTGCTCGTTCCACCAGATCTTGTCCATCCGGTTGTCGTGGCAGCCGCAATCCGTCACGGCGGCCTTGTAGAAATCCCCATGGAAAAGCAGCGCGCCGAGCGCGTTCTGGCCTCCGGCCGAGCCGCCGAAAATACCCACCCGCTCCAAGTCCATCTGCGGATATTTCGCCGCCGCCGCCTTCAGCCAGGCGATCCGGTCCGGGAAACCCGCATCCTTGAGGTTCTTGTAGCAGAAGTGATGGAACTCCCGCGAGCGGTTCGCCGTGCCGCGGCCATCGATCTGCACCACGATGAAGCCGTGAACCGCGACCTCGTGCTTGGGCATCATCCAGGGATTCCACGCCTTCGGCACGAAGGAATCCTGCGGCCCCGCATAGATGTGCTCGATCACCGGATACTTCTTCGCCGGATCGAAATCCGGAGGCCGGCAGATCACGCCGTGGATGTCGAACTTGCCCTCGCGGTCCTTCGCGACGAACGGCTCCGGCAGAGGCCATCTGGTGGCGCGCAGCTTCGTGTCGTCCGCTTGTGCAAGTTGGGCCACCAGCTTCCCGTCGTCCCACCGGCGCAGCTCCGTGACCGGGGCGTGGTCGACCCGTGACCAACGGCAGACATAGTAGTCCCCGTCCGGCGAACGCTCGAAGCGGTCGTGCGTGCCGTCCGCATCGGTGAGCGGCACCAGCTTGCCGCTGTCGATCGATACCCGCGCGTAGTGGATGAAATAGGGATCCTGTCCCTTGTAGCAGCCGGAGATCTTCAGCAGCACCTCGCGTTTCCTCTCGTCCACGTTCTCCACCTCCCGCACGACCCACTCGCCCTTCGTGAGCTGACGCTTGGTCGAGCCGTCGCGACCGTCCAGCAGGTAAAGATGCTTCCATCCGTCCCGCTCGGACATCCACAGGATCTCCTCGCCGTCGTTGAGGTCGCGCCGGAACGAGTTCCCTGAGACAAAGACGAAGGTGTCGCTCTCCTCCCGCACCAGCACCCGCTGCCGCCGCTCCGCGCTGTCGATCTCGATCACGTTGTGCTTCCCGTAGCCGCGTTCGATGTATTCGAAGGTCAGCCGCCGCGAATCGCCGCGCCATTCCATCCGTTCGCATTCGAAGGGATTCGCGATCAATCCCGCATCCGCGGCAATCGCTTCCTCGCCCGCGGTGAAGAAGATCCAGGGTGCCCGCGTGTCGATCACATCACCCGGTTTCGGGTATTCGTTGGTGAAATGCTTCGGCTGGAGCTGGTCCTTGGGCGAGGACTCGATATAGTGGACGATGCGCTCCTCCACGTCCTTCTCCTTCCACATCGCGAAGCGCGAGGAATCCGGTGCCCATACCGGCTCGCCTTGGAAGACACCGCCATCGTCCTTGCGCGCGAGTTCGCGCTCCTTGCCCTCCTTCGTGTCCTTTAGCATTACCGCGCCCTCGCGCAGCGCCACCTCCCACCGACCGTCGGGCGATTGCCATGAGACATGCTGGCGGCTTCCTTCCGGATGCCGCTCGCGCCGCCGGCGTCCCTCGCGCCGCGGCGGCCCTTCCGGCGGCTCGGCCTCGCTCAAGCGGTCGCCCTCGGCCCTCCGCCAGCCATCTTCGGTCTGGAGGAAGACGCCACCCTTCTCACCCGCCCGGAAGTTCCGGAAGACCGTGCTTCCCGGTGCCGCGAGCTCGCTCTTGCCGCGTGCCGGATCGATCTTCATCAGCCGCTTCCCTTCCGTCGTATCGAGCGCGTAGAGCAGCACCGAGCCATCGGGTGCCCACGAGACCTCGACCGTCTCGTTCGGCACCGGAGTTTTGGCCACTCCATACCAGCGGCCGGTCAGTTCATTGAAGGAACGGAGGTTGCCGTGATCGGCGCGGGCCACCGCGAGAGACAGCAGGAAGAGGAGGGCTGGACGGGCTTTCATGGAGATCCTATGAGAAGGGAACGATGAGATTGCCCGTTCCCCTTCAGGCGCTCCAGAGATTGTACCGGCTACGGCTGAATCTACAGCGAGGAGTTTTGAAATGGCCGAATCGCGTGGCCCTTCTGCTCATCATCGCCCCGCTGGTTCCATCCTGTGTCCAGCCGGCGCTAGCGACCCGCCC
>CBFGPU010000017.1:0-12582 GCA_965650715.1 uncultured Haloferula sp.
CCGTGGATGAAAACCGCCTGCGCTTCGACTTCAACAGCGGTGCGGTCACACCCGAGCAGATCGCGGCGATGGAGGAAAAGGTGAACGCCTGCATCACCGAGAACGATCCGGTGTCCTGGCGCGAGGTGCCGCATGCGGAAATCAAGGGCCGCGCGGACATCATGCAATTCTTCGGCGACAAGTACGGCGAGCTGGTCCGCGTGGTGCAGATCGGTGGCGGTCGCGGCGAGTTGGACGGCTATTCGATGGAACTCTGCGGCGGCACGCACGTGCGGAACACCGGCGAGATCGGGCTCTTCAAGATCAAGAGCGAGGGCGCGATCGCTTCCGGCGTGCGCCGCATCGAGGCGGTCTGCGGCGCAAGCACGCTGGCTTTCCTGAAAGAATCGGCCGCCCAACTCGAAGCGGACACGCAGGCTGCGGAGGCGAAGCTGCATACCGCGAATGAGAAGCTCGCGTCCATCGGTGAAGCGGGCGTGCCCGGGGCCGATGCCCCGCTGCCGGACGTGGAATCCTACTACGCCGCGGCGGACATTCGCGCGATCAACGATGCCTTCAAGGCCGCACGCACCGCGCTGGAAGCGACGAAGGAAGCGGCAATCGAAGCCGAGAAGCGCTTCAAAAAACTCCAGGCCGGGGCGGCCGCGAAGCAGGCAGATGCGGCGCTCGCGGAGCTGATCGCGGCGGGCGGGCCGATCGTGGCGAGCTTCGAGGCGGATGCCTCCTTGCTCCAGGAGCTGCTGAACGGGATGAAAAAGCAGGGCTACGCCGGTGCGGGCTTCGTGATCGTGGACGACGGCGAGAAGCTGCATCTGGGTGCCTATTGCGGCGACGCCGCGCAGGCCGCCGGCCACAAGGCCGGGGACATCCTGCGGGATCTCGCGGCTATCGCCGGTGGCAAGGGCGGCGGCAAGCCGGACCAGGCACGCGGCGCGGCACCCGAGCGCGAGAAGCTCGGGGAGCTGGTGGCGGCGGCCAAGTCGAAGCTGTCCTGAGGCGGCATCACTCCCCCCACTCCTTCGGCAGCCGGACCGGCCTGCCCTCGGGCATCTGCACGAGGGCGAGTGCCTGGCGGCAGGTGATGAGCAGGGCGTCGTCGCTTTCGCGGCGGACTTCGAAGGCGCACCAGAAACGGGCGCGCTGCATTTCATCGAGACGTCCGTGGAGCAGCAGGACATCCCCGAGGGTGGCGGGGCGGCGGTAGTCGATCTCGGTGCGGACGACGACCGGGAAGAGCTTGGTTTCCGACATCGAGCGCAGGTCCATGCCCATTTTCGCCGCCAGACGGGTCCGGCAAGTTTCGATCATGCGCAGGTAGGCGATGTTGTGGACCACGCCGCCGATGTCAGTATCGAAGAACATCACTTCCTCACGGGTGCTGGTGTGGAGATCGGCGGGCAAAGGCATCGGGAAAGCACTAATCACTAATCTTCCAATCATCAATCGGAGTGCGCCTTCGGCGGGGAGGAAAATGAAGACCCGCAAGTTGCAAAGGGGGCGGTAATTCCGGCTCGCGGGGGGGCGTATGGGTGGCTAGGATGAAGCGGATGAGATGGCTGGCATTTGCCCTGGCGGCATTCATGGCGGTGGGACGCGCGGAGTTCGTGGCTCCCGCCGAGGGCCCCGTGCCCTTCCGGCGGGACAAACTGCCGGTCGATGTGGATACGATGACAGCGCTTTCCCGGCAGGTGCTGACCTTGACGGGAGCCCCGCTGCCCGAAGGCGCGGAAGGCTGGCGCGCCCTGGCCCAGATGACCGCGCTGGCGTTGGCGCTGGACCCCGCGAACCGGCAGGCACGGGAGCTGATCACGACCCTACAGGCCGGCGGGACGCCCGAGAAATTCGGTAACAAGGAGCGCGAGCAGGCATTGAGCCGCGCTTGGCAGGTGGCCGGATGGCTGGAAATGCCGGAAGCGGGTCCCGATGGGCAAGCACTCGCCGCATGCCTGGGCGACGTGCTGGTGCTCGCCGATCCGGCTCATCCGAAGGCGGAAATCCGCCGCGAAGAAGGGGAGCAGGGCGCGTGGAAGGATTGGATCGCCCCGGCGAGCGCTTTCCAGCCGAAGAAGGTCCCCGAGCCGGACAAGACGGACGAACCGATGGAGGACAAGCCCGCCGGCAGCAAGGAGCCCGCGCTCAAGGAGTTCACCGTGGCCGCCCCGGCGTGGATCAAGGATGCCCGCCTTGAGAAGAACGTCTTCATGATGCTGCCGGTCCACCTGAGCGTGGGTCCGGGCGGCGAGGGTTCTCCGGTTTCGATCAATCTTTCGGCGTGGGAGGCCTCGCAGCCGCTGAGCGCGGCATCCAAGGAAGTCGAAGCGCTCCTCGGTCGCCGGCATCCGGGCCTGACGCCGACGCGTGGCAATTTCACGTGGGAGAGGGAAAAGGAATTCCTGCACGAATGGAACGGTGCCTCGCTGTCCGGGACCTGTGCCCTGATGATGGAGGGCGGGATCACCGGCAAGGTGCCCGAGGCGAGGGCTTTCGCGGTGGTTGGAAAAGGCGGGAAGCTGGAGTTGCCGCCGCGATTCTGGCCTTCCCTCCGCGCCCTTTCGGAAGAGCGGACGGGAGTCCGGCTGATCCTGCCGGCCGCCGCGGCGGACTACCTGACGGGTTTGCTGGTGCTGGATGATGCCGCGTTCTTCATGAAGAACGAGGTGCTGCTGGCGGAGACGGCGGATGAACTCTGCGACCTGGGGTCGGCCAGCCCGAAGGCGGAGATCCAGGATGCCTACACCCGCTTCGCCGAGATCAAGAAGGTCGGCAACGGCAAACCGATCGGCACCTTCCTGGCCCATCCCTCCACGCAGGCGCGGCTGAACCAACTTGCGGCTTCCATGCCGCAGCATGCCTCCGCCAAGCTGCTGGCCTTGCAGGGTTCGGGCAGCCGCCCCCGATTCCTGCAGCGCGCGGTGCTGGCACAGGAAATCCGCGAGGCGCTGCAGCCGATCGGCCCGGTGGGCGAGACTTCCACCGACAAGCTGGTCTCCAACCGGCTCGACGACATCCACGAGCAATGCCGCGCCAAACTCGACAAGATGGGCGGCTTCATCGACATCCGCGACCGCGACCTGCACAAGGCGGCGGTGGCGGCGGCCGACAGCATGCGGACCCTCGCCCGCATGATGGACAAAAAAGACGACGACTACCGCTACGACCTTCTCTCCAAGCAAATCGCCGCGCATCAAGCGGCTTGGAAGGACTACATTGCCGCCTTGCAAGTGCTCACCGCTGCGGCGGAGGATGGCGACCGCTTCACCATTCCGAAGCCGCTGGGCGGCAACTGAGACGATTTCACAGACAATCCTGCGGCGGTGAGGATTTCCTTGCCATGGCGGGATTCCAGCGTCCTGTTTCACGCGCAGTCACCCCCGTTTCACCCCGACCCATGCAACAAGGCTTTCGCCGTTTGTTGGCACTGGTGGCCGTTTTTACGGTCGCATTCGGTGCCGTGTACCTGATCCGCAATGGCACCGCGGGGATCTCCCGGCTCTGGGACGGCCGGGGCGGAGGCAGCGGCCAGCAGCACCGGCCGGAGCACGCCACGCTGCCGGACCGGCCACCGCTGGAACTCGGCGACGTGGAGTTGCTCGCCCGCCTCGATGCGGAATATTCCAAGCTGACCGAAGCGGTGGTGCCCTCCGTGGTCAGCATCAATACCGCCGGCGAGCGGGCCGAGCGCCTGCTCGACGGCTGGGGTCGCCAGCGGGGCATCCGCCGCGTGCCGACGCAGGGACAGGGCTCCGGCGTGATCGTAAGCCAGGAGGGACACGTGGTGACAAACCAGCACGTGGTCTCCGGCCAGCAGCAAATCCAGATCACCCTCTTCGACGGCAAGGTGTATCCGGCAACCCTCATCGGGCAGGATCCCCAACTGGACGTGGCGGTGCTGAAGATCGAGTCGCAGGGTGAAAAATTCCGGCCGCTGAAGTTCGGCGATTCCTCGCAGGTCCGGCGCGGCCAGATCGTCTTCGCGATCGGCAATCCCTTCGGCCTCGGCGAGACGATCACCCAAGGAATCATTTCAGCGGTTGAGCGTTCGCTTTCCGATACCCAGCGCGACCTGTTCCAGACGGATGCGGCGATCAACCCGGGGAATTCCGGTGGGCCGCTGGTGAACCTGCAGGGCGAGATCATCGGCATCAACTCCGCGATCTACACGCCCGACCGCGCGAATCCGGGCTTCCAGGGCGTCGGTTTCTCGATCCCTTCGAACGACGTGAAGGACACGCTCTTCGCAATCCTCGAACGCGGCCGACCGGTGCGCGGCTACCTCGGCATGCGGATGGCCGAAACCCGCTACGGAGTGGCGGTGGACTACATCGCCCCCGGCGGTCCGGCGGAAGCGGCCGGCCTGAAGGAGGGCGATATCGTGCAATCCTACGACGGCGACCGGGTCACCTCCATCGACCAACTCCGCACCTTGGTCCAGCGGACGCGGATCGGCCGCAAGGTGACAATGATCGTGAATCGCGATGGCCAGCAGATCTCGCTGGAGCCGGTCATCACGGAGAATCTTCCCGAGGCGGAAGCCGCACTCGCCCAAGGCAAAACCCGGGATGCGGAGGAGGTGCTCAATGCCATCGGCCTGGACGTCCGCGAACTCACCGGTCAGGAGCGGCTGCTCGGGGTCCCGGGGGTCGTGGTGGTATCCGTAAAGTCGGGGGGGCTCGCCGGGGATCGTCTGCGTCCCGAAGACCTGATCGTGGCGGTGAACCAGAACACCGTGCGGAATTCCTGGGAATTCTTCCAATACCTCTCCTCCTCCGCCGCGGTGCAACCGACGACCCTGCATTTCATCCGCGGCGGCAAATTCGGCCGCATTGATCTGCCGGTGGTGCCGCGCAAGGAAGAGGAAGGAAAGTGAATCCGCGCCGCATTCGGGGATAAAGCGGTTGCCCGGCGCACGTTGAAAGGGCATCCGTTCCGTAGCGCCTCTCCGCATTGCCCGCGGATGCCGGTGCGATACCTTCTCCCGCCATGCGTGACGCCCGTTTCCCCGCAGCTTTCGTGATCGGTGCCTTGGCCCTCGCCGGTCTGGTGGCGGCGCTCTACATGAAACGCGGGATTCCCGCGGACCCCGGCCAAGTATTGCAGCAGCAGCCGGCAGCCCCGGCCAACCCGGCGGCTCCGAAACCCGAACCGATTCCCGCAACGCAAAAAGAATCCATGGTGGATGCGCCGCAGGATCCGGAAGCAGCCCTGGCGAATGCCGGGGTGGGGGTGGCGGCGGTGAATCCGGCCGAATTGATGCAGAAGATCGGTGCCGCGCTTGAAGCCGGCGACTTCGACGCCCTCGGCAAGCTGATCGGAAAGGACGCGCTCGATGAAACAACCCGCAAGCGCCTCACCCAGTTGGCGGCCGGCCGCCAAGTGAAGCTGCGCCGTCCCGATGCCGTGCAGGAAGTGGGGGAACTCGAACTGAACCAACGCGCGCGCTGGGCCCTCTGGCTCGATGGCGAGCAGTCCGGCCGCGACCGCATCTTCTTCGACCTCAAGCGGGATGCCGGCAAATGGTCGGTGCAATCGATGACGCTGCCTCCGGGCGAGGGCGAGCCGGTGCCGAAGGCGGTACTGGTGGACGCGCTGGGCATCGCGGATGCCTTCCTGCAAGCGACGCTGCATCAGCAGTTCGAGATCGCGAAGGAATTCGTGGATCCCTCCACCGTTTCCGACGCCAAGATCGCGGGCCTGTGCATCCTCTTCGAGGAAGGAAACTACCGCATGCGACCGGAGAAACCGTTGCGCGCGATGTTCCAGCGCGACGACACGGCCGGGTACCTGGCCCGGGTGGTGACTTCCGACGGCGCGGACGCGGCGGAATTCTCGATGGCACTGACCCAGCCGCAGAACGGCGGGCACTGGCGGGTGTCCGACATCAACCTGGACCAGTTGCTGGCCGACTACGCGGCGCGGGTGGCGGGCGGAGACGTCTACTTTTCCCCGCTGGTGAAAAATCCGAAGGGCGGCGACACCCTCGTGCTCTACTTCGGCTTCGACGAGGACGTGCTGGCCCCGCGCACCGAACGCCAGCTCGAGATCGTCGCGCAGATCCTCAAGACGGACGTGGACAAGCAGCTCACGATCTCCGGCCACACGGATGCTCTGGGCACCGAGGCTTACAACAAGCAGCTCTCCGCCCGGCGCGCGGGAATCGTGAAGGATTTCCTGGTGAAGGCGGGGGTGCGCGAGGACCAGATCATCACGGTGGCTAGCGGACAATCGCAGCCGCGGCGGCCGAACTTCACGGAGAGCGGCGGGGACAATCCCGAAGGCCGCCGCGCGAACCGCCGCACCGAGATCTATCTGGACTTCGATTGAGGCCGGATCTCCCGCCGTGAAAAACCGGCGGGAAAAGAGAGTGCTGCCAGGGAACCGCGGCAAGCACGGACAAACTACCGTTGCTCCGATCAAGGCCTGGCGGGATTCGCCTGCCGAACCTCCACGGCCCCTGACAGCAGGCGGAGCAAACAGCCCGGGAGCGGGCGTGGCAAGCGGTTTCAACGGGAGAGACACCGCTCAGACGATCAGCATGCAGTCCCCGTAACTGTAGAAGCGGTAACGCTCCCGGACGGCCTCGCGATAGGCCTCCATGACGAAATCCTTCCCGGCGAAGGCGCTGACAAGCATGATCAGGGTACTCTCGGGCAAGTGGAAGTTCGTGAGCAAGCCGCCGATCACCCGGAAGTCGTAAGGAGGGTAGATGAAGATGTCGGTTTCCCCCTGCTGATCGGCCTCCTCAAGACGCTGGTCTCCCCCATGTTTCCCCAGGTGTTCCAGCACGCGGGTCACGGTGGTGCCGACGGCGATGACCCGCCCTGCTTCGTTGATCTTCCGAGCGGTACCGGCGCGGAGGACATAGCGCTCGGAATGCATGACATGCTCCTCCGGCGTGTCCACCTGCACCGGCCGGAAGGTGCCAACGCCGACGTGCAGGGTGAGGAAGTCGTGCGGCAAGCCGGCAAGCATTTCCGGCGTGAAATGCAGCCCGGCGGTGGGGGCGGCGATCGCGCCCTCCTCGCGGGCAAACACGGTCTGGTAGCGCTCGCGGTCGGCGAATTCATCCTCCCGCTTCATGTAGTGCGGCAGGGCGAGATGCCCATGCTTGTCGAGGTCCACCGGGAATTCCCAGCGGATCAAACGGTCCCCGTTTTCAAGGACCTCCGTGACCGTCCCGGTGATACCGCCCACGCTCACGGTCTTGCCCGCGCGCATCTTCTTGCCGGGGCGCACGAGCGAGCGCCATTTCGTCGGCGAAAGCCGGTCGAGGCACAGCAGCTCGATCTTTCCGTCATCCGAGAACACCCGGGCCGGAATCACCCGGGTGTCGTTCAGCACCAGGAGATCTTCGGACCGCAGGTAGCCGGGGAAATCGCGGAACATCCGGTGCTCGATCCTGCCGGTCTCCCGATGCAGCACCATCATGCGCGACGCGGCGCGTTCCTCCAGGGGCCGGGAGGCGATCAGCTCCTCCGGCAGCTCGTAGTGGAAATCGCTCGTCCGTAAACCCATGCCCCGGAGTAGCGGTGTGGGCGAAGGGGAGCAAGGCTTGGCAGAATCCACCGCCTCACCCTAAATGCACCATGCTTCGCAGCCTCCACCTCCGCGGCTACCGCTCGCTCCGCGACTTCCGGCTGAAGCTCGGGCGGGTAACGGTGATCACCGGCGAGAACGGTGTCGGAAAATCGAACTTCTACCGAGCGCTGTTCATGCTCCAGCGAATGGCAGAAGGCCGTCTGGCAGAGAGCATCGCGCAGGAGGGAGGCATGCCGAGCCTGATGTGGGCGGGCGACCGGCGGACCGATGAACCGCATCGCGTGGCATGGGAGATCGAGCACGAGGTATTCTCCTTCGCCATCCAATGCGGCCTGCCGCGCCCCGCAATCACCGCCTTCAATCTGGACCCCGATTTGAAGGAGGAGACCCTCCGCTTCGGCGGAGCAAAGGGGCGGACCATGGCCCGGCGCAAGGGCCCGATGATCGAGGTTCGCACCGCCGACGGCAAACTGGAAGCCCTGCCCCTGCCCTTCCACCCGACGGAATCGATGCTTTCCGAGGTCCGCGATGGCAGTCGGTATCCGGCACTCACGGCGACCCGCGATATCCTGCTTGGCTGGCGCTTCTACCACCAGTTCCGCAGCGATGTGGATTCGGCGATGCGGCAGTCGCGGATCGGCTTCCACTCCCCGGTCCTCGGGCACGATGGTTCGAACCTCGCCGCCACCCTGCAGACCATTGAAGAGGCCAAACCCGGTACTCTCGACGGAACCGTGGAGGCCGCGTTCCCCGGGACCAGATGGCGAGCCGTGGACGACACAGGCGGCTTCCAGCTCCAGATCGCGCGTCCCGGGCTGAAGCGCTGGTTGAATGCCTCCGAGCTTTCGGACGGCACCCTGCGCTTCTTCTGCCTGTGCGCCGCCCTCATCACTCCCAAGCCCCCGCCGCTGCTGGTGCTGAATGAACCGGAAACCAGCCTTCATCCCGGGGTCCTGGGGCCCTTGGCGGGGATGATCGCGAAGGTTCCGCCGGAGACCCAGGTGATCGTGGTGACCCATTCGCAGGCGCTGGCGACCGCCATTTCGGAGCAATGCGAGGCTAAGATCGTGGAGCTGGTGCGCTTCGAAGACGAGACCCGGCGCAAGGGCGACGACTCGGCCAAGCGGGCGTGGACCTTCGACGAATAGGCCGATAAGGAGGAGGTCTCGACGCCGGGCTGGCCTTCGGGGCATGATCGGGTTAGATTTCCGGTGCTGTGAAATACCCTGCTGCCCTCCTGCTGCTCCCGGCCCTCACCCTGCCGGGGCACGCGCTCGAAATCCGCACGTACAACGCTGCGGTCCACGACCGGTTCACTGGCTATCCCAGTTTCCCGGTCATGAACCCGGGGTTCCTCTACGACGCTTCCAAGTTCACCGGCGTGGGCTTTCATGCTACCCAAGGTCACAAGCAATTCGCCTTGGTTTCGCCACGGCACTTCCTGTTCGCCGATCACGCCAAGCCGAGCCCCGGCCACATCCTCAAGTTCGTGGCGGCGGACGGAAGCGTCGTCCAGCGTACGGTCACCACGACCACGACGATCAATGCGGCCAATCCGGGCATTACCGACCTTACCTTGGGGACCTTGAATGCGGCACTGCCCGCAAACGTGAAGCCGCTTCCCTACCTCAATCTTGCCGACGAGCAAGACTATGAGGGGAAGGAAATCGTCGTCTTCGGCTTCGGCGTGAACCCGGGCACGATCCTCCGGGCAGGTAGCGGCGAGATCAGCGACATCGTTGATATCGATGGTGACGGACCGGGCGGCAGCTATGGAGACACCCGGGCCGCGAAGTTTGTCTATTTCGGTTCCGGCAACGATTCGAACGATGCCCATTTCACTTTACAAGGCGGGGATTCCGGAAGTCCGAGTTTCGCCATGGAAGGCGGACAGCCCGCATTGACAGGAATCCATTTCACCGTGGATACCGCCGGTGCGGACGTCCACAACTTCGACACCTTCGTCCCCCACTACGCCGGAGACCTCGATCTCTTGCTAGCCCCCTCCGGCTACCGCATGCGACCGGCGATCTTCACGCCGACCACCCTCGGCTTCTCCTCGTCTTCCACGCCAAGCGTGCTGAAGAGCGGCTTGGGCGGCTCGATCGACTTCACGATCGAGAACAGCGGTGCCGCGACGACTGGCAACCTGGCGGTGACGCTCAGCTTCGCGCCGAGCGAGGCACCGTCGAGCATCACGGCGAGCGGTTGCGTGGTGGAGTCCCTTTCTGCCGGGGTCTGGTCGGTGCGCAAGGCGCTGGTTGCCGCGGCGGAGGAGATCGTGATCACCGCTGCCTGGACGGCGGTGCCAAATACTCCCGAATTCACGGCGGACGTGACGGTGGAATCGGACACAACCAGCGGCTCCACCTATCCCCTGACGATCCCGGTCGCGCTCACCTATGACTCGTGGTCGCAAGGCCTCCCGCAGACCGGGGAGGACGATGACCCGGACGGCGACGGCTGGGTGAACCTGCTGGAGTACGCCTTCGGCAGCCCGGGAGCTGCGGGGAGCTTCATCTTAGCGGGAAACAACTCCGTGCGGCCCGCGATGGTGAACCAAGGCGGAACCGTCTCGCTGACCTATCCCGAACGGGTGCATGCAGGGATACTAGGCCTGTCGTATCAAGTGGAACTCACCACCGACATCTCGGCCGGACCTTGGTCCACCACCCTCCCTGCGGGCACCGTTTCCACGACCCAGCCTTATGTTCCGGCGATTTCCGGTTTCGTGAAGCGGACCTTGACCTGGCCCGCCGACGGGTCACGACGTTTCGCACGGGTGGAAGCGACACTGGCCGAGTGACTTCGCGTGCTAGGGACGGATCTCCACCCGGTCGCCCAGCTCGGTCAGCGAGAACAACTTCGTCGCGTTCCCATAGGGCACGCGGATACAGCCGTGGGAGGCGGGATAGCCGGGCACGACGCCCTGATGAAAGCCGAAGTCCCCGCAGCTCAGTCGCTGGAAGAAAGGCATGCTCGCATCGTAGAGAGTGGAGGTCCACTGGCGGTACTTGTTGGTGATGGCGAAGGTGCCGGTGGGCGTGGCGAAGCCGGAGCGGCCGGTGGAAACCTTCGTGCTGAAGAGTTCGTATCCCGATGAATCGAAGATCCATGCTTGCTGGTCGGAGAGATCGACCACGATCCGGCGTTGTTCGACTTCGGGGTCCTTGCCGAGCAGAACACGCATCATTTTCACGTCGCTCTTCCGCGCGGCGATGTTGATCGGCCACATGTGGTTGCGGCGGGTCCACACGCCGGTCTTCGCTCCGGCGGCAAGGAGGGCACGGGCGGTGTCCGCATTCCCCGAATCGGCGGCAAGCATGATCGGAGTGATGTTCTGATCGTTCTTCAACAACCAGCGCATGGTGCCGCCCCGGACCTGCCGGAGGAAATCCGCAGGAACCGGCAGGCGCAGCGCGGCGTTCGGATCGACCCCGGCTTTCAGCAGTTGCTTCACGATCCGGGAGCGCCCGAGCACGATCGCCAGGTGAAGCGGTTCCACGCCTTCCGCAACCGACTGCATCGGGGAAGCGCCGCGGTCGAGAAGTAGGGAAACGGTGCGGGCGTCGCCGTGCCGGATGGCGACGCCCAGCGGGGTATCGAGCCACGGCGGCGGGAGGGGTTTCGGCAGGCCGCAATGGGCGAGGATGAGGCCGGTCTGGTGGGTCGCCTTCCGGCGGCTGGCTTCGTAGAAGAGCCCATCGCCATCCGCACCGTAGGAGAGGAAGAGGTGGAGGAAATCCGCCCTTCCATCGGCCAGAGCGGCCTGGGCCGGGCGGCGGCCTTTCGGGTCGCGGGTGTCGGGGGAAATGCCAAGGCCGAGCAGGAGTCCGCAGACTTCCAGATCGCGGGCGGTGTAGGCTTTCCAGAGGGCGGCGGACCAAGAGCCATCGAGCGGCCGGGCCCCGACCTCCACCATCAGTTTGGCGAGCGGCAGGTCGCGCGCGTCGAGCGCGGCTTGGAGCGGCAGGCGACCCTCCCGGTCGGGGAGATTCGGATCGGCACCGGCCAAGGCGAGCGGGCGAAGCATATCGCGCCAGCCCTTGCGCAGGGCTGCGACCAGCGAGGATTCCCCGGAGCCGCTGACCGCCCCGGCATCCGCTCCAAGCGTGAGCAGTTCGGTGACCAGATCGCGGCGGCCGGTTTCGATGGCCACATGGAGAAGCGGATTCCCGGCGGCGTCCTTCTGGTGTGGATCGGCACCGCCTTCCATGAGTCGGCGGACGAAGACGAGGCGGCCGTGACGGATCGCCCAGGGGAGCACCTTGTCTCCATCCGGGGTCTGGCCCTCCGGCGGCGCGCCGGCATCGAGCAGGCGGTCGGCAAGGGCTGTCTCTCCCTTGTAAACGGCAAGGGAGACGGGAGTAACGCCGGCGGGATTCGCGACGTGCAGGTCGGCACCGTGGGCGATCAGGCTATCGGCAATCCCGACATGGCCCCGTTCGAGTGCGACGTGCAGCGGGCTATTGCCGCCGGCATCACGTTGGCCCGAATAGACGCGGGCTTGGAGGAGCAGGTTCGCGAGTTTCGCGTCGCCGGCCTCGACCGCGGCGAGCAAGGAACTGGCGGAGACTTCCACCCCGCGCTTTTGAAGCTCTTGCAAGGCTTCGCGCTGCGGATTCCGGCACGCCGGGACGGCCATCATCACGGCGATGGCGGCCAAGGCATGGCAGGCGGCGAGGCGGCGAGATCTCACGGCCGGGCCGTGTTATCACAGCGCTCCGCGAGAGACAAGTTCCGCCGTCGGCGCGAGGGAAATCAGCCGGCAGCCTTGGCGAGGGCCTTCACGTATTTGGCCGGGTTCTTGTTGAACTTCTTCAGGCAGGGCTTGCAGCAGAACTCGAAGATCTGGCCCTCGTGGACGATGGTGACGCGCTCGTCCATGTCGTCCAGGCCATCGCCGGTGACAAGGCAGGTTTGGAGTGGGTAGGATTTGGGCTTGGGGGCTTTTTTCACCACTTTTTTCGAGTCCGTGGCGGGGACCGGGGTGGTGGTGGCGGACCCGGGGGCCTTGGTGGCGCAGGAGGCCAGGGCCAAGAATAG
>CBFGPU010000018.1:0-11769 GCA_965650715.1 uncultured Haloferula sp.
CGCCGCGAACGACAAGAAGCCGATCAAGACCTGGAGCCGCGCCTCCATGGTAACCCCGGATTTCGTCGGCCTGAACTTCGCCGTGCACAATGGCAAGACCTTCGTCCCGGTGTACGTCACCGAGAACATGGTCGGCCACAAGCTGGGTGAATTCGCCCCGACCCGTCTGTTCCGCGCCCACGGCGGTATCGGCAAGAAGTAAGATCAACGCCCGCTTTCCGCCGCCATGCGCCTCCACCGTTCCATCGCCCTCGCCGCCGCAGTCTCCGGACTGTCCGCGGGTGCGTGGACCTGTGCCGCGCAGGAAGCGGATGTGGCCGCGCTCCAATCGACCATCGAGGCGCTCCGCCAGCGCAACGAGTCGCTCGAAAAAAGTATCCTCGAGGCCAACCGCGCCGAGAAGGAAGCCTCCGAGCAGCTCGCCCGCGTCCGCCAGCGTCTCGAAGCCCTCGGGCGCGACCTTCTGGACGGCGGCGACGAGCGCCTCGTCCAGGCCACCGCGGATCTCCAGATCCTCGGCAGCCGGGTCTCGAATCTTGAAGGTGCTTCCAGCCGCCTCGTCGCGGTGATCACGGACTACCTCCGCCAGGCGGTGGCTGCCGATCCGGAAGCACGGCTTCGTGTCGAAACTGCTATCAGGGAGCTTGACTCCCTGCTGGGAGTGGTGCAGAAGCCCGCCCCCGCGGCCTCCGGTTCCGCCGGCAACGCGAAGGTAATGAATGTCGACCCGCAAAGCGGCCTGCTCGTCCTCAACATCGGGGAGAACCAGGGTGCCCGCATCGGCACCACCTACCGCCTCGTCCGCGGGGAACAACCATTCGGCTCCGCCATCGTGGCCGACGTCCGCCGCAACGTGTGCGGTGCCTTTGTCGAGGAACTCGACCCGGGAGCCGAACCGGTCCGCCTCGGCGATTCCGCCATTCTCATCACACAGCCCGGCCGCTGAAGGCCCCTTTTTCCGCAACGTTTCACCGACCCAGATCCATGGAAGTCAAGAGCAGCACCAAATACGTCCGCCTCTCGCCGAAGAAGGCCCGCGACGTCGCCCGTGAAATCCAGGGCCTTCCCGTGTCGAGCGCGCTCGACATCCTCACCTTCACCCCGAAGAAGGCGGCAGCCCTCATCAACAAGACGCTCAAGACGGCCATCGCCGATGCCGAGCACAACTTCTCCCTCAGCGCCGAGACGCTGATCGTGAAGGAAGCCGTGATCGGCGCGGGTCCGGTGCTCAAGCGCTTCTCGCCCCGTGCCAAGGGTTCCGCGGGCGGCATCCTCAAGCGCACCAGCCACATTTTCATCACCCTGGCCGAAGCTCCCGAAGGCGGTGCCAAGCCGAAGAAGATCAACGTTTCCAAGAAGGCTGCCGGCAAGCAGGCCTGATCCCACCACTCACCGCACCTTATCATGGGCCAAAAAGTCAACCCCATCGGTTTCCGTCTCGCCGTCTCCAAGGACTGGCGCTCCAAGTGGTTCGCCGCCGGCAAGGATTACGCCGAGAAGCTCCACGAGGACCTCAAGATCCGCGGTTACATGCGCCAGCGGCTCCAGTTCGCCGCCCTGGCCCGCGTGGTCATCGAGCGCGCCTGGAATAGCGTCCGCGTGACCCTCCACACCTCCCGCCCCGGCCTGATCATCGGTCGCAAGGGTTCGGAGATCGAGCGCATGACCAAGGAACTCTCCGACATCTGCAAGGGTGCCCAGGTCAAGATCGACATCGTCGAGATCCGCAAGCCCGAGCTGGATGCCCAGCTCATCTGCGAGCAGGTCGCCGTGCAGCTCGAGCGCCGTATTTCCTTCCGCCGCGCCATGAAGCGCGCCGTGCAAACCGCCATGGACTTCGGTGCCGATGGCATCCGGATCCGTTGCGCCGGCCGTCTCGGCGGTGCGGATATCGCCCGCTCCGAGTGGTATCGCGAAGGCAAGGTGCCGCTCCAGACCCTGCGCGTCCCGCTCGACTACGGTTTCGCGGAAGCCCGCACCGTTTACGGAATCATCGGCATCAAGTGCTGGGTGAACAAGAAGGAAGACGACGGCTCCTCCCCGCGCCCCGAGCGTGGCGGCGACCGCCGCGACCGTCGTGACAACCGCGGCCCCGGCGGCCCGCGCCCGCCACGCGGCAACCAGTAAGATCACTTTTCAATTTAACCATTTCCCCAAGGAGGACTGAGCCATGCCCTTGATGCCCAAACGCACGAAGTTCCGGAAGTCGCACCGCGGCAGCCGGGCCGGCAATGCACAACGCGGAACCACCGTCGCCTTCGGTGACTTCGGACTCCAGGCGCTCGACCGCGGCTGGATGACCAACCGCCAGATCGAAGCCTGCCGTATCGCGATCAACCGCTTCCTCAAGCGTAAAGGAAAGGTCTGGATCCGGATCTTCCCGCATAAGTCGATCACCGCCCGTCCGCCGGAAACCCGTATGGGTAAGGGCAAGGGCGCCGTCGAGGCCTGGGTCGCCGTGATCCGCCCCGGCAACATGCTGTTCGAAGTCGCCGGCGTGCCGGAGTCGCAGGCCAAGGAGGCCATGCGCCTTGCTTCCTACAAGCTCGGCCTTCCGACCCGCTTCGTCGTCCGCAACCCGCACGCCTGAGGCACCACCTTTTAACGATCCATTGTCATGGCCAAGACCAAGTCCAAGGACATCAAGGAGCTCTCCGTGAAGGAGCTCGAGTCCAAGCTCCGCGACCTCAAGGAAGAGGGTTTCAACCTCCGCCTCCAGAAGGCCACCGGGACGCTTGAGAATTCCGCCCGCATCCGCACGGTCCGCCGCGAGGCTGCCCGTGTCCAAACCGTGCTCACCGACCGCCGCAGCAAGCAGGCTTGAGCCGTCCCGCACCAGCAACCACCAGCGAATCCACTTCCATGAGCGAGCAGCCCCAGCAGGAGACCGCCAAGCACATCCGCAAGACCCGCGTCGGCGTCGTCACCTCGAACAAGATGAGCAAGACGCTCGTCGTCGAGCACGTCGCCCGCGTTCCGCACCCCACTTTCAACAAGATCGTCAAGCGCTCGAAGAAGTACTACGTGCACGACGAAAAGGGTGAAGCCCAGATCGGCGACAAGGTCCGCATCATCGAGACCCGCCCGCTCTCCAAGCTGAAGCGCTGGACCCTCGAGAAGGTGCTCTCGCACTAAGTTTTCAGCCGGTTCTACCGATCCTTTCACAACCTACGCCTTTCCCGCCATGATCCAGATGGAATCCCTTGTAACGGTCGCCGACAACACCGGCGCCCGCTCCGCCAAGATGATCGGTGTTCTCGGCAAGCGCTCCCGCACCGCCCAGATCGGTGACATCATCACCGCCCACATCCGCGACTCGATCCCGACCGCCTCGGTCAAGAAGGGCTCCGTCGTCAAGGCCGTGGTCGTGCGCACCGCTTTCCCGATCCGCCGCGCCGACGGCTCCGTCCTCCGCTTCGACGGCAACGCCATCGTCATCATCGACAAGGACAACAACCCGAAGGGCACCCGCATCTTCGGACCGGTTGCCCGCGAACTGCGCGAGAAGCAGTTCATGAAGATCGTCTCCCTCGCTCCCGAGGTCCTCTGATCCTCACACCTCGTTTCACGAAATGAAGACTCACGTTAAGAAGGGCGATCAGGTCAAGATCATCGCCGGAAACTCCAAGGGCAAAACCGGCACCGTGGTGTCCGTGGATGCCGCCAAGGGCAAGGTCGTCGTCGAAGGTGCCCGCACCGTCATCAAGGCCACCCGTGCCTCCGAGAAGAACCCCGACGGCGGGTTGGTCTCCCAGGACGGGGCCGTTCATATCTCCAATGTCAAGAAACTGGGCTGAGGCCACCGCCTTTGCCCGCGCTTAAGCGCAACAACCGAAGCGCTGACCCGCTAAAACAACATGAGCACCCCAGTACTGCAAAAGCACTACACGGATAAGGTCGTGCCGGCTCTCAAACAGAAGCTCGGCTACGCCAATCCCCACCAGGTCCCGCGTCTTGAAAAGATCGTGGTGACCTCCTGCATGGGCAAGTCTCCCGACCGCAAGGTCGCCGTGGACGATGCCGTCGCCGAGATTGCCAAGATCACCGGCCAGAAGCCGTCGATCACCTTCTCGAAGAAGGCCGTGGCGAACTTCAAGCTCCGCGAGGGCGAACCCCTCGGTGCCCGCGTGACCCTGCGCGGCGTCCGCATGTGGGAGTTCCTGCACCGCTTCATCAACATCACGACGCCGAACATCCGCGACTTCCGCGGCATCTCGCCGAAGAATTTCGACGGCAAGGGCAACTACGCCGTGGGCTTCGCCGACCAGTCCATCTTCCCGGAAATCGAGCTCGACCAGATCAAGCGCACCATCGGTTTCGACATCATCTTCGTCACCTCGGCCAAGACCGACGACGAAGGCCGCTCCCTGCTCACCGAGCTGGGATTGCCCTTCCGCGACATCAAGAAAGCGGAAGCAACCGAAGGCGCTGCCGCCTGATCCTGACACTCCCAAGGAACCACCATCATGGCCGTTCTCACCGATCCCATTTCCGATTTCCTCACCCGCTTCAAGAACTGCTGCCGCGCCGGCAACGAACAGTTCAAGGCTCCCTATTCCCGCATCAAGGCGGACATCGCCAAGATCCTGCAGGAAGAAGGCTACATCTGGGGCTACGAAGTCGTCTCCGAATCCGGTCACCCCGAGCTCAAGGTCAAGGCCCGCTATGTCGACGGCCGCCCCGTGCTCACCGACCTGAAGCGCATCTCCAAGCCGGGCCGCCGCGTCTACTGCGGTGCCAATGAAATGCCCCGCGTCCTCAACGGTCTGGGCATCGCCGTCATCTCCACCTCCAAAGGCGTCATGACCGGAGCCACCGCCAAGCGCAGCTCGCTCGGTGGCGAAGTCATCGCCCACGTCTGGTAAACCCCAACCCGAGAAAGGAATACTACCATGTCACGAGTTGGTCTCAAACCGATCTCCCTGCCCGCCAAGGTCAGCGTGAAGGTCGATGCCGGCAAGGTCGTCGTCGAAGGCCCGAAGGGTAAGCTCGATCTCGCGCTTCCCTCCGGTATCTCCATCAAGGCGGAAGACACGAGCGTCGTCGTTTCCCGCGCCACCGAAGGCCGCACCCACCGCGCGCTGCACGGCACCGTCCGCAGCCTGGTGAACAACATGATCACCGGAGTCTCCCAAGGCTTCGTCAAGGACCTTGAAATCCAGGGCGTCGGTCTCCGCGCCGCCGTCAAGGGCAAGGACCTCGACCTGTCCCTGGGCAAATCCCACCCGATCCTTCACCCGATCCCGGCCGGTCTCACCGTCACCGTGAACGAAAACACCAAGATCAAGGTGGAAGGTATCGACAAGCAGCTCGTCGGGCAGTTCGCTGCCGACGTCCGCGGCTATTACCCGCCGGAACCCTACAAGGGCAAGGGCGTCCGCTACGCCGGAGAGCACGTCCGCCGCAAGGAAGGCAAGAGCGTCGGCAAGTAACCCGCAACCCTTTCCCGAACATGAGCAAGATCAATCGCAAGGAAGGACGCCGCCGCATCCACGCGCGCATCCGCAAGAAGGTCGCCGGAACCGCCGAGCGTCCCCGCCTCGCCGTGCATTACTCGAACCAGCACGTTTACGCCCAGGTCATCGACGATGTCGCCGGCCGCACCCTCGTCTCCGCCTCGACACTCGACAAGAGCATCGAGAAAGCCGCCTCGAACGTCGAATCCGCCGCGAAGGTGGGTGCACTCGTCGCCGAGCGTGCGAAGGCAGCCAATGTCAGCGCCGTGGTCTTCGACCGCGGCGGTCATCTCTACCACGGCAAGATCAAGGCGCTGGCCGACGCCGCCCGCGAAGCCGGCCTCCAATTCTAATCCAGCGCAATCGTCATGGTGACATCTCAAGATTCGACTCCCACGCCTCCGGCACCCCAGCAGCCGCAACAAGGCCAGCACCAGCAGCGCGGCGGCTACGGCCAGCGCGGCCAAGGTGGCGGCGGTTACGGCGGCGGACAGAACCGCGGTCCCCGCGGCCCGCGTCGCGACGACCGCCAGCAGCAGGAGTCCGATGGACCCCAGCTCGCCGAGAAGGTGGTCTTCATCAACCGCTGCGCCAAGGTCGTGAAGGGCGGCCGTCGCTTCAGCTTCTCCGCGCTCGTCGTCGCCGGCGACCGCGAGGGCAAGGTGGGCCTCGGCTTCGGCAAGGCCAACGAAGTGGCCGACGCCATCAAGAAGGCCGGTGAAGCCGCCAAGAAGGTTCTCAAGCCGATGAACATCGTGGAAGGGACCATCCCCCACGAGATCTACGCCGAGTTCGGCGGTGGCAAGGTGCTCCTGAAGCCCGCCTCCCCCGGTACCGGAATTATCGCCGGTGGTGGCGTCCGCGCCGTTTGCGAAGCCGTGGGTATCCGCGACATCCTCGCGAAGTCCCTCGGTTCCTCCAACCACTCGAACGTGGTCAAGGCCACCCTCAAGGCTCTCACCCAGCTTCGCACCCGCGACCAGATCCTCGGATCCCGCGGCAAGAAGAAGGAAAAGGCCATCTGAGGAACGCTGAACATCGAACGTCCAACATCGAACGTCGAAAGTTATGAAACTTCACACACTCGCCCCGAACAAGGGCGCCAAGCACCGGGTCAAGCGCCTCGGTTGCGGCGAAAGCTCCGGTCACGGCAAGACCTCCTGCAAGGGTAACAAGGGCCAGAAGGCACGTTCCGGCGGCGGTCCCCGCCCCGGTTTCGAAGGCGGCCAGATGCCCCTTCACCGCCGTCTGCCCAAGCGCGGCTTCAACAACATCAACTTCAAGACCAAGGTCGAAGTGGTGAACCTCGCCCAGATCGAGAAGGCCTTCAACGACGGCGACACCGTCACCGAGGAAGCCCTCCGCAAGGCCGGTCTCATCAACCGCGCCTGCGACGTGGTGAAGGTGCTCGGCCAAGGCGATCTGACCAAGAAGCTGGTCTTCGCCGTCGGCACCCTGAGCGCCTCCGCCAAGGAAAAGGTCGAAAAGGCCGGCGGCAGCGTCCAAGCAGCAGCCGAAGCCTGATGCCTTGTTTGATCCCCACATGACGGGTCTCCGGTGAGGAAGCGCTTGATCGCTTCCTCTCCGCGTTTACAAACCCGTCGCTTTTTGCATCCCGATTTCCCATGATCTCCGCTTTTGCGAATACCTGGAAGGTGCCGGAACTCCGCGACCGGATCCTCTTCACCCTCGCCATGATCATCATCGTGCGCCTGGGGGTGCACATCACCCTCCCGGGTGTCGATGCCGGCGTGATCGAGAAGTGGATGGACTACGCCGCGAAGCAGCAGGGCGAAGGGGGCGGTAATGCCTTCGGCGCGATGCTCACCATCTTCGCCGGTGGTGGCCTCCAGCAGGCCGGTATCTTCGCCCTGGGCATCATGCCCTATATCTCGGCGTCGATCATGGTTCAGCTCATGACAGCCGTGGTGCCGAAGCTCGCCCGCCTCGCCCGCGAGGACGGCGGTCGTCAGAAAATCACCCAATACACCCGTTACATCACCATCGCCATCGCGCTGGTCCAGAGCTTCTTCGTCGCCCGTTCGCTGGCGAATCCGTCCCAGCTCTTTTACATGCCGGGCATCGACGATGAATCGAAGTTCGGCGTGCTGGTGCCTGATCCGAGCGCACTTTGGTTCGCCCTGATCGTGGTGACGCTGGTCAGCGGCACTTTGCTCCTGATGTGGATCGGCGACCAGATGACCGAGCGCGGCATCGGCAACGGCACCTCGATCATCATTACCGTCAACATCATCTCGGCCCTTCCGGGTGCGCTGGTGCAGACCTGGCAGCACTTCGTCACCGGCGAGGCCGCGGACACCTTCCGGTCGATCATGCTCGTCGTGATGATCGCGATGCTGCTGCTCGTGATCGCCGGCACCATCGCCATCACCCAGGCCCAGCGCCGGATCGCGGTGCAGTATGCGAAGCGGGTCGTCGGCCGGAAGCAATTCGGCGGCCAGACCCAGTACCTGCCGCTGAAGGTCAACTACGCCGGCGTGATGCCGATCATCTTCGCTACCGCGATCCTCTCGCTTCCCGCGATGATGCTGACCTGGTTCTTCAAGGGTGCCCCGTGGGCCGTGAAGCTCCAGACCCAACTCAATCCCGGCGGCACCTGGTACTACATCCTCGGCGCAATCTTCATCTTCTTCTTCTCCTACTTTTGGGTCGCCACCATGTTCCAGCCTTCCCAGATCTCGGAAGACCTGAAGCGCAACGGCGGCTATGTCCCCGGCGTCCGCCCCGGCAAGCCCACCGCCGACTTCCTCGACTTCACGATGACCCGCCTGACCTTCGCGGGCGCGATCTTCCTCACCTTGATCTTCGTGCTGCCGGCCTTCATCGGGCATCTGGTCAATCTGCCGCCCGGCTCGATGGTGCTCCAGTTCTTCGGCGGCACCAGCCTCCTCATCCTCGTGGGCGTGGTGCTCGACGTCATGCGCCAGGTGGAAACCCACCTGCTGCAGCGGCACTACGATGGCTTCCTCCGCAAGGGCAAGCTCAAGGGCCGCTATGACCGCCTCGCGCAGACGGGCAATGCCGCTTCCAGCACCGCGTTGGTTTACCTCTGGGCCGTGATCGGCCTGATCGTGGTGGTGGCAGCTGCGGCGTGGATCGCCAAGTGAGTCGCCCCATTCCGCTTCACCTCATGCCTCATCGACTGGTACTTCTCGGTCCTCCTGCTTCCGGCAAGGGGACACAGGGGCGCCGCTTGGCCGAAGAACTCGGATTGGCCTACCTCGGCACTGGTGCCCTGCTCCGCTCCGCGGTCGAGGAAGGTTCCGAGCTCGGCAAGCAGGCGGAACCGATTCTGGCGAGAGGGGAATATCTGCCCGACGACCTCATGTGCTCCATCATGGGCGAATGGCTTGCCCGGCAGAAGGGCGGTTGGGTTCTCGACGGATTCCCGCGCAGCATCGATCAAGCCGACTTTCTCTCCGGCTGGTTGGCCGAAAAGAGCCTGCGTCTCGATGCGGCGATCCTGCTTGAGGTGCCCCCCGATGAACTCCTGATTCGAATCGGCCAACGTCTTGAATGCCCCGAGTGCCGCTGGTCCGGCCGCAAGCAGGACCTGAACGGTGCCGGCCGCTGCCCCGAATGCGGCGGCGTGGTCGGTCCCCGCGCCGACGACACGCCCTCCAATTTCCGTTCCCGTCTCGCGGAATACGAAGAGAACACGCTTCCGGTGGTTTCCCGCTACGAAAAGGAAGGCTTGCTTCACCGCTTCGATGCCACCCATGGACCCGACGATGTGGCCAAGCGCCTCCTCGATCTTGTCCGATCCCTGAAATCCCATGGCCAGGCGGCATAAGATCAAGATCAAGACCCCGCATGAGATTTCCAGGATGCGGACGGCCGGCCAGGCTGCCAGCGAGATTCTCCTGGAACTGGTGAAGGCGGTCGAGCCGGGCCGGACCACGCTGGAGATCGACCAGCTTGCCAAGGAGTTGATGAAGGAGCGCGACTGCAAGAGCGCTTTCCTCGGCTATCGTGGCTTCCGTGGCCAGATCTGCATCTCGGTGAACGAGGAGATTGTCCACGGCATCGGCGGTCCCCGCAAGATCCAGCCGGGAGACGTGGTGAAGCTCGATGTCGGCGTGGTGAAGGGCGGCTTCATCGGCGACAATGCCATCACCGTTGCGGTCGGCGAAGTGGCGGAGGAAACACGCCGTCTTCTCATCGCCACGGAGGAATCCCTTTTCGCGGCCATCCACCATGCCCGGGCCGGGGAGCGGCTCGCCGATCTCTGTGGCTCGGTGGAGGAATATGTCCGCCCGCTCGGCTTCACCGTGGTCCGTGAATTCGTCGGCCACGGCGTGGGACGCGATCTTCACGAGGAACCGCAGGTTCCGAATTACCGTCCGCAGGGCAAGAGCCCCATCCTGGAGCCCGGCATGATCTTGGCCATCGAGCCGATGGTGAATGCCGGCACCGCTTCGATCCGCATCCTCGACGACGGATGGACGGTCGTCACCACCGACGGCAAGCCTTCCGCACATTTCGAGCACACCGTGCTCGTTACGGACGGCGAACCCGAACTCCTCACTTGGCGGCCCCGCGGCGTTCCCGGTCTCTGAAGTCTCCCGCGATTCAGGGTTTCGCTACCGGCTTCTTCGTCACCGCGGCGCGATAGCGCTCGACCGCTTCCGCGATCCCGTTCGTGACCGCGTTCCGGTAAGCTTCGGTATGGAGCAACCGCGCCTCGTAGGGGTGCGTCATGAACCCGCATTCCACCAGGATGGAAGGGTGCCGCACACCGGTCAGCACGCTGAAGCGGGCCCGCTTGATCCCGCGGTCGAAGGTGTTCTTGCCGAGCCGCCGCGACATGCACCCGTGCACCGCGGTGGCCAGCGCCACGTTCGCGGAGTCGTGGCTGTTGCCCGTCCGCTCTTGAAAATCGCTCGCATTGATGCCGCGCCCGTAGTGGGCCACGCCGATCGGGGAGAGCGTGAAGGTCTCGATCCCCCGCGCCGCACTACCTCCGGAATTGTGGTGGATCGAAATGAAGATGGCATTGTCCCGCACCCGGTTCGCCACGTCCACCCGTTCCTGCAGCGTCAGGTAGCGGTTGGTTTCGCGGGTCATGATCACCTTGTAGCCGCGGGTGGTCAGGAGCTTTTGCAGCTTCTCGGCGACTTGGAGATTGTAGGTGGCTTCGGTTCCCAAAGCGTTGGTAGCGCCCGGATCCTTGCCGCCGTGGCCGGCATCGATGATGACCGTTTTGAAATTCCCGGCATTGTCGATGTAGCTGGGCCGCAGCACCGGATCGACAAGCTTCGCCAGATCGATCCGCGAGATCCACGCTTTCCCGCCGACATCCTCGACCTTGTAGCTGAAGACGAATTTCACGCCGTTCATAAGGCATTCCTGCCCGCCCACGCGCATCTTCACCTTCACCTTCTTGTTTTCGAGGATCACCTCGTTGCCGGAGCGGCTCAGCGAGTCGAAGCCGTAAAAGGACTTCATCCCGTCCACCGCCACGTACTCGCGGCCGTTGATCGGCTTGGTGTCCCATTGGGCCGCGACGGGAGCGATCGCTCCGAGCCAGAGCAGCACGGCGAAAAACAGGGGGCTTTTGGCGAGTCGGGACGACATACAATGAGAGCCGGGGGCGCGACTGTCGGATCGGCCTCCGGTCGATTGGACCTGATTTCTACCCCTTCTCTTCCGGCATGACAAATCCGTTTTCCACGAATTGCTTGACCTCCTTTGGGCTTTTCGCGGGCTGTTGCTCTCCTAGGTTCCGGCCATGGTGATCGAAACCGTCGGCAATTACCGCGCCCGCTGGGGCGAAGGCCCCCTGTGGTGGAATGGCGCGCTGCTCTACGTGGACATCGAAGGGCACCGGGTGATCCGCTTCGACCCGGCCAGAGGCGAGGAGAAGATCTGGGAAGTCGGAGAGCGGGTCGGCACCGTGGTCCCGCGGGAGGCGGGCGGTCTGGTTATTGCGGGGGACAACGGCTTCTGCTTCCTCGACGAGGACGGGAGGATTCATAAAATCGCCGATCCGGAGCCGGACAAGAAGCCGGACAATCGCTTCAACGACGGCAAATGCTCGCCGGACGGACGCTTCTTCGCCGGCACGATCAGCCTCGTGAAAAAGACCGGCGATGCCCGGCTCTATCGTCTCGACCCGGATCTTTCGATCCACGAGGTTTTCGGCCCCGTGACCAATTCGAACGGGATCGTGTGGAGCGCCGACGGGCGCACGGTTTACTACATCGATACCCCGCGCAAGGAGGTGCTCGCCTTCGACTACGAGGCCGGACACCTGACGAATCTCCGGAGCGTGGTCTCGACCGCGCATCAC
>CBFGPU010000019.1:0-11643 GCA_965650715.1 uncultured Haloferula sp.
CCTCGGTCCCGTTGGACTCGACGTTGATGGTGAGGATGGTGCTGACTTCCGGGTGGACGCGGACCACCACTTCGCTCTTGCCGGACTTCTTGACCGGCTTCTCGAGTTCGATGGCGTGGCGGTCGATCTTGATGCCGGCGGCTTCGAGTTCCTTGTGGATATCGAGCGAGGTCACCGAACCGAAAGCACGGCCGCCTTGGCCCACCTCGAGGGTGAACTTCGGACGAAGCTTGGAGATCTTGTTGGCGAGTTCCTTGGCCTGTTCGAGTTCCTCGGCCTCACGCTTGGAGCGGGCGGACTTGAGGTTTTCGACGTGGCGGAGGTTCGAGCGCGTCGCTTCGTAGGCCTTGCCCTGAGGGATCAGGAAGTTACGCGCGTAACCGGCACGGACCTTGACGACATCGGCTTCGGCACCGAGACCTTCGATTTTTTCGCGGAGAATGACTTGAGCGTTGGCCATGAGAGTCGTGGTCGTTCGTTGGGGCGGCGGAGGTAGGCTCCCGAGGCGGCGGAGTCAAGGGAAGAAAGCGGTTTTGCCAAATTCCGGCCCGCTTTCCGGACGTTTCAGGAAGCGGTTTCGGCCGCTTTCGCGACGCGAAGGAGGGTCGATTCGCCCAAATGGGGCGCGAGAATCTGGAGGCCGACCGGCAGATCCGTGCCTTCTCCGGAGGGGACCGTGCCACAGGGCACCGAGATCGCGCAGAGCCCTGCGAGGTTCGGGGCGAGGGTGAAAATGTCCGAGAGATACTCGTGGAGCGGATCGTCCGCGAATTCCCCGATCTTCCGGGCCGGTGCCGGGGCTACGGGAGTCAGGATCGCGTCCACCTGCCCGAAGGTGGCCTCGAAGTCCTTGCGGATCAAGGTCCTGACCTTCTGAGCGCGGGAGTAGTAGGCATCGTAATATCCGGACGAAAGCACGTAGGTGCCGAGGATGATCCGGCGCTTTACCTCCGGGCCGAAGCCCTCTTCCCGCGAGCGCTGGTAGAGCGCGGCGAGGTCGGCCGGCTGATGGGCCCGCTTGCCGTAGCGGATGCCATCGAAACGCGACAAGTTCGACGACGCCTCCGCGGGGGCGATGATGTAGTAGGTGGCGACGGCGTGCTCGGTGTGCGGCAGCGAGATATCGACCAGCTCCGCCCCCTGATCCTGGAGACGCTTCGCGGCGGCCTCCACGCGGGCACGCACCGCGGGATCGATCCCCTCCCCGAAATACTCGCGGGGAATCCCCAGCCGCATCCCCGCCACGCCTTTCCCGAGTTCCGCCGAGTAGTCCGGCACCGGCACTTTCAGGCAGGTCGAGTCGCGGTGGTCGGGCCCCGCGATCGCTTGGAGCAATAGCGCGGCATCTTCCACCGACTTGGTGAGCGGCCCGATCTGGTCGAGCGAGGACGCGAATGCCACCAGCCCGTAGCGCGAAACACGGCCGTACGAGGGCTTCAGGCCCACCACCCCGCAGTGCGAGGCGGGCTGGCGGATCGAGCCGCCGGTGTCCGATCCCAGCGCCGCAATGGCGAGATCCGCCGCCACCGCCGCGGCCGAGCCGCCCGAGGAACCGCCCGCGATCCGCGAGGGGTCGTGCGGGTTCCGGGTAAGCTGTAGCGCGGAATTCTCGGTTGCGGAGCCCATCGCGAACTCGTCGAGGTTCGTCCGGCCGAAAAGCACCGCACCCGATGCCTTGAGGCGCTCGGTCACCCCCGCGTCGTAGGGAGCGATGTAGCCGCTGGCGAGGAAGCGCGAGCCGCAGGTGCAGGGCTGGCCGGTAACGTTGATGTTGTCCTTCAGCGCGATCGGGATGCCGCCAAGGGGCAGCGACAAATCGGCAGTCACGGCCGCGGCACGGGCACCTTCCAGATCCCGGGAAAGATAAGCTCCGATCTCGCCATCGCGGCTGGAAATCGCCGCAGCGAGGTCATCGATGATATCGACGGCGCTGATCTCGCCCGCCTGGAGGCTCTTCCGCAGCGTGGAAATCGTGGAGGTGGAAAGGGACATGGGCAACAAACTCTAAATTTCAAATTCCAAGATCCAAGGACCCTCAGGCCTCGGCGATGACCTTGGGAACGCGGATCTGGTCTTGCGCCTGGTCGGGGGCATTGGCCAGCACGGCGGCTTGGGAGAGGCTCGGGCCGGGTTCATCCTCGCGCATCACGTCGTACACGGGAGCCGGGTAGGAAGTCGGCTCTATCCCGGTCACATCGAGGGCCGCAAGGGATTCCGCGTGACCGAGGACCGCTTCAAGCTGGCGCTGGAATACGGCACATTCCTCCTCGCTGAGTTCCAGCCGGGCCAGATCCGCCACATAGCGGACATTGATGTGTTGTTCGGACGCCATCGCGGGCGGATTGGAGAGGAAAGCCCCGGCGGGGGCAAGGATTGCGAACATGCACCCGCGACATTGGCCGGGAGCCGTTCGAGGGACTTGTCAGAGGCTCCGGGCAGGGTAGCGTTCCCGCCATGCGTTTTTCACTCCTCGTTCCGCTGGCCATTGCCGCGACCGCGTTTCCGGCTTGGGCCGGCACGCCCAAGGAAGCTGCGGCCATCCGCGAGGCCTACGATCGGGATTTCCAAATCTGGGTGCTGAAGCTCCAGGTCGCGCCGAATGCGGAGGAGAGGACGAGGCTCGCCGCGCAGAGGCCTGACACCGCTTCCGCCTCGCGGAAAATGTGGAACACCATCCAGCCGAACCTCTCCGAGGACTGGACGCTCGACTATGCCGCCTGGCTCCTTCGCGTCACCGCCGGGCGCACCGTGCCGGACGACAAGGGCAATCCCGTCCCGCTGATCGGGGATGCATCCTCGGTGATCCGGCAGGCCGTGGAAAAGCACCACCTCGATAGCAAGAACCTCGGTCCGCTGTGCATGGCCGCCGTGGCGGTCAACGACCCGAATTCCCTGCCACTCCTCCAGAAGATCGAGGCCCAGGCTCCCGACCGGAAAGTCCAGGGCATCGCCGCGCTCGGCATCGCCATGCTGATGAAGAACCTCGGCGATGAATCCGAGGTGATGCGCCAGCGGCTGACGCTCCTGAAGAAAGCGATCATCGAGAGCAGCGAAGTCGAGATCAATGGCGTGAGCGTCGCCAAGCTGGCCGAGGATGAACTCTACATCATCCGCTTCCTCAGCAAGGGCCGGCAGGCCCCGGATTTGGTGGGAACGGGCTCGGGCGGCCAGCCGATGAAGCTCTCCGACTATCAGGGAAAGGTCGTGATCCTGCTCTTCTGGCGGGCGGAGGAAGGCAGCACCGAGCAGCTGGTCGAACTCGGCCGCGGCCTCCGCGAGCGCTTCGCCGGGAAGCCTTTCGAAGTCGTCGGCGTGAACCGCGACCCGGTGGCCAGCCTGCGGGGTCTCCAGGCCGACGGGCAGATCGCCTGGCCGAACTTCTCCGATCCGGAAAACAAGCTCGGCGCGCAGTATCGCGTGGGCACCTGGCCGCTGGCCTACGTGCTCGATGGCCAGCGCACGATCCACTACGTCGGCCCGGTCGGTTCCTTCGTCGAGCTCACCGCCGGAGCTTTGCTGGATCCCGAGAAGAAGTAGTCAGCCATGCATCAATTCCGCCGCGAGCCAGCGCTCGAACGCGGGGTGGTCGTTCAGGTCGTACTGCCATGAACGGAAGCCGAGGCGCTTGCCCGTTTCGATGTTGGGAGCGAGGTCGTCGATGTAGCGGGTCTCCGCCGGCTTCAGGCCGTGGCTGCGGATAGCGTATTCGTAGATCGCATCGTGCGGCTTGATAGCCTTCGCCTCGTGCGAAAGGACGGCTCCTTTGAAGTGCCGGAAGACCTCGTAAGTCTCGAAGATCCACGGGCAATGGATTCCGTTGGTGTTGGAGAACAGGATCAGGTGATGTCCGCCCGCCGCGAGGCCTTCCACCACGCGCCACATCGGTTCGTTCGGGGTGAAGATATTCCGCCAGGCATGCATGAAGATCTCCTCGGTGATCTCCACGCCAAGACTGCCGATGGCCCAGGGAATGTACTGGTCGTTCGGGATCAGGCCGCCTTCGAAGTCATCCTTCTTCTCTAACAGCGCGGCCAGCTTGGCTTCCACATCCGCCGTCCCGGGAGGCAGCAGGGTGGCGAGAGACTTCTCGAAGTGGAAATCAAGCAAGACGCGGCCGATATCGAACAGGAAGGTCACGAAGACGGGATAAGTTCCAAGTGAGAAGTGCCAAGTTCGAAACTCGCCCTACGCGATGCCGGAACACTTTGCGAGGATGTGGCGGGCTGCGGAGATCGCTCCGGAGTTCCGCCCGTGCAGCGCCAGCTTCCGTTTCATCGAGCGCCACAGGGCGGCATCGTCCGCCAGAAGATCGGCAACGGCGGTGCGGAGGGCTTCAGGGCTCTCGGCCAGACGCCCGGCCCCGATCATCTCCAGGAGCCGGAGGTTGCCCTCTTCCTGACCGGGGACGAGGTGATGGACGAGCATCGGGCAGCGCGCCGCGATGGCTTCGTGGACCGTCGCCCCTCCGGCCTTGCCCACCACGAGATGATGCGAGTTGAGAAGTGCCGGCACCTTGCGGGTCCAGCCCTTGATCCTCACGCGTCCGGGAAAGGCATCGCGGATCTCCTTCGCCTTTTTCCAGAGATGCCGGACGTTTTTCCCGAGGATAATGGTGATCTGCGTCCGCGGGGAAGTCTGCAGGATCGCCTTCGAGATCCGTCGCACATGGAGGCGGCGGCCGGTGGTGAAATAGAGGACCTTGAAGGGCTCGCAGGGATCTTCCGCGGCCACCGGCTCCATCCGTGAGAAATCCGGATGCACCGGGAAGCCGGTATCGACCAGGCGCTCGCCGGGAATACCGGCACGGATCATTGCGGTCCGGGTGTGGGGATCGGAGACGATCCACTCGCCGGTGGGAGCCTTGATCCACGCGGCATTGATCTCGATGGAATCGGTGACGACCGTGAAGAGCTCGGGCGGATGGGAATGCCCCTCCAGGAGGCGCTCGAGGAAATAGGGATAGAGCGGGTAGGTCGAGACCACCGCGTCCGGCTTCCAAGTCTCCACCAGTTCGCCGAGTTTCCGCTCCGGCTTGCGCATCAGGGGCATGCGCTGCTTCGAGAAATCGACCTCATCCGTTTTGAGATACACGCGGTACCAGAGGCGCGGGGCGCGGGTGGTGATGATGCGGTATCCCTTGCAGATCCATTTCGTGCTCACCGGGGCGCCCAGCATGCAGGGGTCCACCACACGGGCCTCGGCCCCGGCTTCGTGCAGGGCGAGGGCGAGATTGCGGGCGGCGCTATTGTGCCCCTCCCCGAAGGCGGCGGTGCATATGAGAATCCGGGCGGGCATCGGCGGGTAACGGTCGTTTCTTAGGCAAAGGCGGGCATTGCGTCGAACGGCATTTGCGGCTTTCGTCCTCCCGCCTCCTTTTTCATGCCAGATCCCGATCCCATCCCGAAACTGCGAGTCCTCGACGACGGGGAGACGAGGTCCGGGCAGGAGGTGGTGCGGCTCGAGACGGGCGGTCCGGGCTTCGAACCGGTGGCGAAAGTGGAGAAGGTCCCGCCCCCGGAGACGCCGGAGCGGATCGAAGGGAAGGCGCGGGAGCACTTCGAGGGACGCAGCATCGAACCGACGATCGATGCGATCCTCGACCCGCAGGAGATGGCCGAGAATGTCGAGCGGCCGTGGGGGGAGGAAGGCACCCGCCTCGGCGGGCTTCCCTACGGATGGTTCGTCCTCTTCGCCCTCGTCGCTCTCGTCGCCGGGGTCTGGTCGCTGCGTTCGATGAAGAAGGGCGAGGAAAAGGCGGTCCAAGTTCAGGAAACCGTCCGGGAGAAGGTCGAGGAAGACGAGCTGGAAGAAGCCGGTGCCCGTGAACTGGTCGGGGCGGTGGAAGCAGCCGTCGAAAGCTACCTCGCGGCGGACACTTTGGAGCGGATCCTGCCGTTGGTGCGCAATCCAGAGCGGGTCCGCCCCTTGATCGAGGAGACCTGGTCCGCCAATCCGCCCCGCCGGCTTCGTTTCAAACGACTTGCAATGTTCCAACCGGCCCTGCTTGACGGGAAATCCTTCTGGGTGGTACGGGCGGACGTGGTCGAGGGTCCTTCCCAGAACCTGCTTTTGGAACAGACCGGCGAACGGGAGGTGAAGGTGGATTGGGAGACCCACGTTTGTTACCAACCGATGCCATGGGACCGGTTCGCGGTGGAACGCCCCTCCGGCAGGAGCTTGGAGTTCCGCGTGTGGGCGGCACCGGACAGGTTCTACAGCCACGAATTTTCGGACGCGGGGAAATGGGCCTGTTTCCGCCTGACGGCCAAGGATTCGGACGAGCACGTCTTCGGCTATGCGCAGGCGGACAGCGAGGCCGCCAAGATCCTGCGCACCCACTGCGCCGGTTCGCGCAACGGGGTCGCCACGGTCATCCTGAGCGTGCGGGTGCCGGAGGAAAGCGCCTCGCCACGGGGTGTGGTCATCGAGAAAATCGTCGAACCGCGCTGGGCACGGGTGGGCGCCACACCGAAGAACACGCCTTGACCGGCCCGGTCCGCCTGCGAGCGTCCGCTCGCGGGACGATGAATCGCCTTCGCGAGCGTCGTATCCCTGACCACCCCGTTTTGCTTGCCCTGATTTTTCGATGACCAAGGACTCCTCATCCGCTCCGCAGTGGCGGACCCTGCTGAAAGGTGCCGGTGCAGGCATCGCCCTCTTCCTTGCATGGCAATACGGCAGCGCGTTGTGGCGACTGGCCAACAGCACCGGCGGGATGGACAACAAATTCAGCAAGCTGGCGCGGGAAGACTACCTCTCCTTCCTGATCGGGCAGAACCTGCTGGTGCTGGTTGCGTACGCCCTGCTGTGGATCGCGGCGATGTTCCTGGTGGTGCCCGCCCTCTCTTTCATCGTGCGGCGGAGTCCTTGGCGCGGGAAGGGTTCGGTCATCGTTCCCGCCTTCCTGCTGGCGATGCTCCTGCACGGGTATTTCATGCTGCGGCTGATCCACAGCCGGCCCTACTTCTTGACGGATGCGGAGTTCGGCAAGTGGTACTATGGCATCCTCCAGGCACCGCCGGAGTCTTGGCGGCCCATCTTCAATGCCTGCCTCTTTTCAGTCCTGCCCTGGGCCGCGCTCGCGGCGGCCGGCGGATGGTGGATCTGGGCCGTCCGCGCCAAGCCCCGGCTGCGGCTCGTCGTCGCTTCGGTGACACTTCTCGCCGCCTCTGCCGCCGCCATCGCCTCGATCCCGCGCAAGACCGAGGTCCAGGCGAACCATGACGGGAAGCGGCCGGTGAACATCATTGTCATCGGTTCGGATTCCTTGCGCGGGGACCGGCTTGGCTATTCCGGCTACCGGCCGAGGAGGACGGACGGTGCGGCGGCGGATGGGGTCTCGCCGAACATCGACGCCTGGGCGCAGGAAGCGGTGCGTTTCGAGCGCTGCTACGTGCCGATGGCTTCCACCTTGGAATCCGCGGTATCGATGATGTCTTCCACTTATCCTCACACGAACGGGATCCGGCACATGTATCCCGGCCGCGAGACGGTCGAGGCTTCCAACAAGGTGATCCGCCCGATCGCCAGCGTGCTGCGGGAAAAAGGCTACGACACCGCGGCGATCGGCGACTGGTGCGCGGGCTACTACGAAATGATGCCCCTCGGCTTCGAGGACATCTCGGTTTCCAGCTTCGACAATTTCCGCATCTACATGAGCCAAGCGGTGTTCATGGCGCACTTCGTCGTACCGCTGTACTTCGACAACCAGCTCGGCTACACGATCTTCCCGCAGGTCGGCTCCTTCGCGCAGTTTGTCACTCCGGAGGTGGTGACGCGGCGGGTGGAAGACAAGCTCGCCGAACAGGCGAAGAGCGGGCGGCCGTTCTTCTGGCACGTTTTCTATTCCTGCAACCACCTTCCCTACCGCTGCGCGGAGCCTTACAACACCATGTTCACGGACCCCGCCTACCAGGGCAAGAACCGCACGGGCGTCGATTTCGACATCGACGAATTCGTGAGCGGCACCGCGCTGGAGGACAAGATGGGCGCGCTGCCGGATGCCGATATCCGCCAGATCCGGGCGCTCTACGACGGCTGCACCCGGCAGTTCGACACCTGCTTTGGCCGCATCCGCGACGCGCTCCGCCGCCACGGCATGGAGGACAACACCATCGTCGTGGTCACCGCCGACCATGGCGACGACCTCTATGAGCCCGGAGTGACGCTGACGCACGGGCTCGGCTTCAACGGCGGCGACCATTGCTTCCACATCCCGATGGCGATCCGGGCACCGGGGATCTATCCGGCGAGCATCGCGGAGCAGGTCCGCAGCATCGACCTGTCCCCCACCCTGCTCGATCTGGCGGGAGCGACGCCACCGGAATCGTGGGAGGGCAAGAGCCTCGCGGGCTGGATGCGGGGCACCGGGAAGCCTCAGGACCAGCCCTATTACGGTGAAACGAGCTTTCCCTTCATCCAGTTCAAGGTGCCCGGGGTGGAGCGCCCGCATCTGCCGCCGATGGACGAACTCACCACCATCGAGCCGGCCTTCAACCACCAGTTCGTGATGAAGCGCGAGTATGACGAGCCGGTGCGGATCGCCAAGCAGCGCTGCCTGCGGACCCGGAATTGGAAGGTGGTGTGCACTCCTTGCAGCGAGGGAAACCGTCATTTCGGGCTCTTTCACGTCGCGGAAGACCCCGACTGCCGTCGCGATCTCTCCGCGGAACGCCCGGAGATCCTCGCGCCGATGGAGAAAGCGCTGACACGCTGGATCGACGATCACGTCGAAACGGCGGTCGGCGAGATTTTCCCGGGCGGGGAACCGTAAGGAGGTGCCGCCCGATTGCCGCTTGAGTTTCCGGCGCGAGCGGAAATGCTTCGTGCCGCTCCTCCGACAACCGCCCGCCTCCATGAAATTCGCGCTCTTTCCGCTCGTCACCCTCGCTTGCACCACTTCCCTCGCCGCCGAGGCACCGAAGATTTTCACCGCCCTGATCCCTGCCGACACGCCGATCAAGGACGAGATCGTGGTGGTCGTTCCGCCGCCGGAACTCGACAAGTACATCGCGAAGGTCGAGCAGGCCGCCCGCAAGGACCCCGAGTGGTTCAAGGAGCACTCCAAGAACGGCAAGCCCGGCGTGCCCCTGCCTTACGACGAACGCCTGGGCCTGACCAAGGAGGAATACGACGACTATCTCAAGACCTGGGCCAAGCGCGAGTTCAAGCCGGTCGAAGCCGTGGCCATCCAGTTGAAGGGCGACAAGGAAGGCCGGTGGACCCTCAACATGACGGGCAGCGCGCAGAACGTCTCGACTCTCAAATACGAGCCCAAGGAAGACGCCTTCAAGTCGCCGAACGGCACCCTCAAGCGTATCGACGACGTGGCCGCGGACGCCGACAGCACCTTGGGACAGTGGAGCGGCCACGAGTGGAAGTACGAAGAGCAGAGTTCCTTCGGCACCACCAAGGAAAACATCGCCGTCGGCAAGACGGGTGACAACAAGTTCGGGCTCGTGGTCTATCGCTTCCAGGAGGTTTCCTCCCAAGGCACCCGCCTCGCCGACCGCGGAATGGTGGTACGCTTCCCGCTAGGCGCGGCCGGTGTGATCCAGCCGAAACCGAAGGCCAAGCCGGAGCCCGCTCCGGCACCGGCGAAGAAGAAGAAATAATGTCCGACGAGCCGGCCCTCTCCCCCCGGCGAAAAAAGCGCAGGATCCGGAACATCCTGCTCGGCTTTGTTTGTACGCCGCCGCTCCTGCTCGCCGCAGGCAATCTCGCCTTGGCGACCCCGTGGGCGAAGGACCGTCTGGTGCGGGAAGTGGAAGCGCGCACGGGCTTGGAAGCCCGGATCGGCAGCGCGACTTGGACCCCGTGGGGCGGGGCTTGCCTCGGCGGGTTCACGCTGCTCCAGCCGCAGCCCTTTCGCCAAGTAGTCTCCGAGCCTTTGTTGGAGATCCGCGAGGTGCGGGTGCATCCCAAGTGGAAGCCTCTCTTCCGGGGCGACCTGCAGGTGGCAAAAGTCCGTCTCGACCGGCCGCATGTGGCGATTCCGCTGGAAATGCTCGCCGGCCTCGCGCCCAAGGAAGCCCGCCCGGGCGAGACATTACCTCAACTGGCGGCGAACCAAACCCCGGAAACTCCTGCGGAAGCGGCGACTCCCTCCCGTGGGACGGGACCCGGAAGCCCTCGCAGTGAACCCGCGCTCCCCCCGTCCGCCGGAGCCCCTTCCCCGCCCGCCACGGGACGCGGCACCACTTGGATCGAAATCACGGAGGCCGAACTCGATCTGTTTTTGGGTCCGACCAACGTCGTCAAGTTCGGCGGACTGGCCGGGAAGATCCCGCTGGGCGGCGACCCTGCGGAGGGAAGTTGCTCCGCGCAATCCATCGTGGTGGCAGGCCAGGCCCTCGCCAAGGAACTCGATCTCCCCTTGGCATGGAAGGGACCGGAACTTCACATCGGTCCGGGGGAGATCGCGGTCGCCGGAGTCCGCGCGCGGGCCGAGGCCGCACTCGGCCGCCTGCCCGGCATTCCCGTCGTTGCCGTCTTGCAGGTGGCGGAACAGCCGGTCGATGCCGGTGACGTGTTCCAAACGCGAAAGCCCCGTGCCGCCCGTCTTGTCGCCGAGGCCAAGGGGGCGGGCTTCCTGACAATTCCGGGGAGTTGGAAAGGAGCTGCCACCGCGGCGGCGGAGGACATCTTGGTGCATGCGGGTGGCAGCGAACTCCGCTTCGGCCGGGCGAGCTTCACCTGCATGCTGGAAGGCGGAACCTTGAACTGCCCGGATGCAAGGCTGGTCGGGGAGCCGCTGTCCCTGCTCGGCAACGGCACGATCCATACAAACGGGGAGGTCAATGCCGTGCTGAGGGCGGTGATGCCTCCGGAGGTGTCTGACTTGTGGCGCGCCCGCCTGGCCAAGATGGCGGTCGCGGTACCGCCTGTATTCACCGAGATGGAGTCGCCCGACCGTCTTTTCATCGATCTACGATGGGTCTCGTACCCGGGCGGGCAAGGCATCGAATTCGGCAGCGGCGGCCCCGTGGTGCCGGTCGCGGATGCGGCGGAGGTACTCGCGGGATCGGGTTGATCCATCATGGTCTCATTTTCCAAGGATTGATCGCCGCTATTGCGAGGCCGCCACTTCCCGGCCATGGTCGTGCCGTGCGTATCATCGCTGGAACTGCTGGAAGACTCGCCATCAAGGTGCCGAAGGCCGTGGCCCGGCCGACGACGGACTTCGTGCGGCAGGCGATTTTCTCGATCCTCGGACCTGCCGTGGAGGGCACGGCGGTGCTGGACCTGTTCGCGGGATCGGGCGCGATCGGGCTGGAAGCCCTGAGCCGCGGCGCGGCGAGTTGCGTATTCGTCGACGAGCATCGCCAGGCGGAGTCCGTGATCCGGGAAAATCTGGAGAAAGCGAAGCTGCAGGGCGGGCGCATCGTGCGGGCGGACGTCCATGCCTGGCTGACGCGGGACGTCGGGAAGTATGACCTCATCTTCGCCGATCCGCCCTACGCGAAGTATCCCGGCGACCGGGATCATGTGAAGGAACTGCTGGCCCATCCGGCGCTCCCCGAGCGACTGGCCGAAGGCGGCTGGTTCATCGCCGAGTGCCCGGCCTCGGGGCGTTCGCCGGAGGGAGCCGGTTGGCTCCTGAAGGATCGCCGCGAGTACGGCGGCAGCGCCATCCTGCTTTAC
>CBFGPU010000020.1:0-11303 GCA_965650715.1 uncultured Haloferula sp.
TCGACAATGACGGCAGCGATCCGGTGGTCGGAACCTTCAACGGCTTGCCGGAAGGCACGGTCTTCTCGATCAACGGGCACCCCTTCAGAATCACTTACAAGGCGGGCGCGGGAGGCAACGATGTGATGATCCGCTTCATTGGAACCGGGACACCCGGTCCGGAGATCACTGCAGTGGTGCCTCAGGCGAATGGTTCCCTGCGGATCGACATGAAATGGGAGCCCGGGAAAACCGTGTATCTCGAGCGTGCCTATCACCACAATCTGGAGCAATGGAGCATGGAGGGGTCTTTCACGATGGATGCCCAGGGTAAGGCGACGTTTTACAAGCAGGTCTTCGGGTCGACGGCGGAGTTCTTCCGCTTGAGGACGACTCAACAGTGATGTTCACGTCGCCCACGAATACAGCGCCCCTGCCAGAGTGGCGGTCATCAGGGTGGCCATGGTGCCACCCAGCACCGCCTTGAAGCCGAGCGCGGCGATGGTCGGGCGCTGGCCGGGGGCGATGCTGCCGGTGCCGCCGAGCTGGATGCCGATCGAGGCGAAATTCGCGAAGCCGCAGAGGGCGAAGGTGGCGAGATAGACGGACTTCGGGGCGAGGGTGCCGGCGGTCTTCAAGGCTCCGAGTTCCTCGTAGGCGAGGAACTCGGTGAAGACGAGCTTCGTTCCGATGAGCGCGCCGACCTTCGAGATATCGGGCGAGTCCACGCCGATGATCCAGGCGACCGGGGCGAAGAGGTAGCCGAGTAGAATATCGAGCGAGAGGCCGGGATGGAGCTTCGCGAGGCAGCCGTTGATCAGAGCGGCGAAGGCGATGAAGGCGATGAGCATGGCTCCGACATTGGCGGCGAGCTTGAGGCCTTCGGAAGTGCCGTTGGCGAGGGCATCAAGGAGATTGGCACCGAGCTTGTCCTTCGGGACGTGGAGCGAGTCGTCGATCGGCTCGGTCTGCGGGATCAGGAGCTTTGCCACGACGAGGGAGGCGGGCGCGGCCATGAAGGAAGCGCAGAGCAGGAACTTGGCGAAGGCGACCTTCTGGGCTTCGTCCTCGCCGCCGAGGAAGCCGATGTAGGCGAGCAGCACGCCGCCCGCGATCGTGGCCATGCCGCCGGTCATCAGCGCGAAGATCTCGCTGCGGTTCATCCGGTCGATGTAGGGCTTGATCATTAGCGGGGACTCCGTCTGGCCGAGGAAGATTTCCGCAGCGGCGGCGAGCGATTCCGCGCCGGAGAGTCTCATGAAGCGCTTGGTGACCCAGGCGAAGGCCCACACGACCTTTTGCAGAATGCCGCAGTAGTAGAGGAGCGAGCAGAGGGCGGAGAAGAAGATGATGGTGGGCAGGACGTAGAAGGCGAAGACCACCCCGCCGGGCGGTCCGAAGACGGGTCGCATGGCGGAAGGGTCCGCGAGCGGTCCGAAGACGAATTTCGCGCCCTCCTTGGAGAAATCGGTGACCCAGATGAAGAAGGCGGCGAGGCCGTTGAAGATGCTGCTGCCGCCGGGGACGACGAGGAAGAGCAGCGCGAGGATGACTTGCAACAGGAGGCCTCCCCTGACGAGCCGCCAGTCGATGGCCCTGCGGTTCTCGGAGAAGGCGACGCCGAGACCGATCAGCACGGTGAGGCCGAGGAGGGCGCGGAGCAGGTCTGTTAGCATGGGGCGGGAGGGCCGGACAGCAGGGCGCGGGCCGGGAGCATGGGGTTCTTTGCAAATCCGGGGCGGGAGGCCAAGGCGAACGTCCAACATTGAACGTCGAAGGTGCTTGAACCTCGGCGTTTGGAGGAACTCTTCGGACGAAGTTCTCGACTCGCGGCGCGGGGGCGGCTTCGCTGCGCCCCGCCGAATGAGACGCGTGGTGATTCATACCGACGGGGCCTGCAAGGGCAACCCGGGGCCGGGCGGCTACGGGGTCGTGATGGTTTGCGGCAAGCACCGGCTGGAGATGGCGAAGGGCTTTTCGCGCACGACCAACAACCGGATGGAACTGCTGGCGACGATCATGGCGTTGGAGGCCTTGAAGGAACCTTGCGAGGTTGAGTTGCTGTCGGACTCGCGCTACGTGATCGACGCGATGTCGAAAAACTGGATCAAGGGTTGGAAGGCGAAGGGCTGGCGCACGGCCTCGAACCAGCCGGTGAAGAACCAGGATCTGTGGCTGCGGCTGGCCGCGGCGGCGGAAGGGCACAAGATGACCTGGAAGTGGCTGCGCGGGCATGCCGGCCACAAGGAGAACGAGCGCTGCGATGTGCTGGCGGTGGCGGCGGCGATGGGGCGGGATTTGTTGGTGGACGCGGGGTTTGAAGGTTGATCGAGGGGCGCGGGACGCACCCCCTCCTTGCGGAATGGCCTTCGGGCGCGCAGGATGGCAGGATGAATCTTCCGTCGATCGCGCTGTGTTTGTTGTTCTGCTCCTCGAGTGTTTTACCGGGTCAGTCGCAGCAGGAGATGAATGCCGGGGCGGCGGCGGAGTTCGCCAAGGCGGACAAGGAATTGAACGAGGTCTATGGGAAGGTGCTCGGGGTGCTCGATGACGAGGCGAAGGAGATGCTCAAGCGTTCGCAGCGGGCCTGGGTCGCTTTCCGCGACGCGGAGGCGGCCTTCCGTGCGGATGCCGAGGCGCGCGGCGGAAGCATGTGGCCGCTGGTGCACGAGGGTGTGCGCGGGAAACTCACGCAGGAGCGTGTGAAAGCCTTGCGCGAATATCTGGTGGAAGACGGGAAGAAGTAGGCCTGCTCCGCAGGGGGCGCGGGATGCCCCTTCTCCCTGGGGAAACCGGGCCGCGGGCGCATGATTTCCGGCGATTTCGCCCCGATTCGGCCTGTGAAACACGCAAATTTACGACCGTCCCCGGTGATTGACCCCCTGTGGGACCGCTGCTAGCGTCCGCGCCCGCCGATGAGTTCCGAATCCCAATACAAAGACACGCTGCTGCTGCCGCAGACGAGTTTCCCGATGCGCGGGGATCTTGTTGAGAACGAGCCGAAGCGTCTGGCGATTTGGGAGAAGCAGGACCTCTACCGCCGTGTCCTCGACCGCCGGAAGGCGCAGAAGGCTCCGACTTTCATCCTCCACGATGGCCCGCCCTTTGCGAACGGAGACGTGCACATGGGCACCGCGCTGAACAAGGTGCTGAAGGACCTGGTGGTGAAATCGAAGACGATGGCGGGCTTCGCCGCGCCCTTCGTTCCCGGCTGGGACTGCCACGGCCTGCCGATCGAATTCAAGGTGGTGAAGCAGGCGGCCGGTCTGGAGCCTGCGGAGATCCGCCGCCGCTGCACCGAATTCGCGGAGAAGTTCATCGAGATCCAGCGCGGTTCCTTCCGCCGTCTGGGCGTGTTCGGCGATTGGTATAATCCCTATCTGACCATGGCTCCGGGCTACGAGGCGGAGATCCTGCGCGTCTTCGCCAAGCTGGTGGAGAGCGAGGTGGTCTATCAATCGAAGAAGCCGGTCCAGTGGTCCTACGGCGCGCACACCGCGCTGGCCGAGGCCGAGGTGGAATACCAGGACAAGGAGAGCACGGCGATTTTCGTGAAGTTCCCGCTGACGCCGGAGTCTTCCTCAAAGCTCGGGATCGGCAATGCGTCGATCGCGATCTGGACGACCACGCCATGGACGCTGCCCGCGAACCTCGGCGTGGCGGTGCATCCGGAGTACACCTACGAGGTCTGCCAGTTCGAAGGCAACGGCCGCGGTGAGATCCTGATCGTGGTGAAGGAACTGGTGGCGGAGCTCGAAGCAAAGTCCGGCCTGCGCCGCACTTCCGTGCTGAAGACCTTGAAGGGCCGCGATCTGGAGCTTCTGGAAGCGCGCCATCCCTTCCTCGACCGCACCTCGAAGATCATCCTCGGCAACTTTGTCACCACGGACACCGGCACCGGAGCGGTTCACATCGCCCCGGGTCACGGCGCGGACGACTACGTGGCCGGCCAGCAATACGGGCTCGGCGTGCTTTCGCCGGTCGATGACGACGGCAACTTCACCGCCGAGGTCGGGCTGCCCGATCTTGTCGGCAAGCACGTCTTCAAGTCGAACGAGCCGATCGTCGAATTGCTGGAAAGCAAGGGCGTGCTGCTGGCGAAGGAAGTCTACCGCCACAGCTACCCGCACTGCTGGCGGTCGAAGACCCCGATCATCTTCCGCGCGGTCGAACAGTTCTTCATCTCGCTCGAGACCCTGCGCGGCAGGGCGCTGCGGGAAATCGACACGGTCGAGTGGCTGCCCGCCTGGGGCCGCAACCGGATCTACGGCACCGTGGAGTCCCGGCCGGACTGGTGCATCTCGCGCCAGCGCACCTGGGGCGTGCCGCTGCCTGTCTTCTTCGATGCCGGAGGCAAGGCGATCCTTTCCGCCGAGATCGCCCGCAAGGTCGCGGATCTGGTGGAGACCAACGGGACGAACATCTGGTTCGAACTCTCCGACGAGGAACTCGCGTCCAAGCTCGGTCTGCCGGCCGGCGTAAAGAAGTGCCGTGACACGCTGGACGTGTGGATCGACTCCGGCTGCTCGCATGTCGCCGTACTGGAGAAGCATCCCGAGCTTCACGCTCCCGCCGACTTGTATCTCGAAGCGACCGACCAGCACCGCGGCTGGTTCCAGAGCTCGCTGATGATGAGCGTGGCCTGGCGCGACAAGGCCCCCTACAAGTCCGTGCTCACCCACGGCTTCGTCGTGGACAAGGACAAGAAGAAGCTCTCGAAGTCCGAGGCCGAGAAAGCCGGCAAGCCGATCGACGCCGCGCATTACTACAACAAGTACGGTGCCGATATCGTTCGCCTGTGGGTTTCCTCCGTGGACTGGCAGAGCGAAGTTCCCTTCGGCGAGGACCTCTTCAAGCAGGTCGCGGAGCCCTACCGCCGCCTGCGCAACACGCTGCGCATCCTGCTCGGCAATCTGGACGGCTTCGATCCCGAGATGGACCGCGTGGCCGCCAGCCACATGCCGGTGCTCGACCAGTGGATCCTCGAGCGCCTGAACGCCGTGGTGACGGAGTGCCGCAAGGCTTACGAGACCTTCGAGTTCCGCAAGGTCTTCAATTCGCTCAACCAGTTCTGCTCGACCGATCTTTCCGCCATCTACATCGATGCGACGAAGGACCGGATGTACTGCGACGCGAAGAACTCGGTGCGTCGCCGCGCGAGCCAGACGGCGATGTACGATCTGTTCTCCGCGCTGAGCCGCCTGCTCGCCCCGATCCTGGTTTACACCGCGGACGAGGCCTGGGAGCATGCGCCCTTCACCGAAGGCAGCGTGCACGAGCAGGACTTCCCCGAGCCGGATCCGGCCTTCGCCTCCGGCAAGGCGACCGCGAAGGTCAACCGTTTGCTGGAAATCCGCAAGGTGGTACAAACCGCGATCGAGGAACAGGTGCAGGCCAAGACCTTCACGAAGAACAACGAGGCCGCGGTCCAACTCGTGGTGCCGGAGAAGGAACCGGTGTATGACCTTTTGCGCGACCGCCAGTTCGCCACCGAGTTCTTCATCCTGGCGGATCTCGATGTTTCCGCGGGCTCGGCGCTTTCCGCGAAGGCCGCGAAGACCCATCACAAAATGTGCCCGCGCTGCCGCCGCTACGAGCCCTTGGGCAAGTCCGGTGTGTGCGCCCGTTGCGAATCCGTGGTCCAAGCCGTGTCCCATGCCTGAGTCGAAGGTCAGTCCGTCCGATCTCCGCCTGCACGGAGCTGCGGAGTCCGCAGGAAAAGAGTGGAGCCTTGCGGTCGTCCTCCTGCTTGTCACGCTGCCGCTCTACATCCTCGACCAGTGGTCGAAGTTCTGGATCGTGGCGCGCTTCCCGGAGCCCGGTTACGGCTACACGAGCATTCCTCAGGAGGACGCCTGGCATGTGATTCCCGGCTTTTTCAACATCACCCGCGTCCATAACCAGGGCGTGGCCTTCGGCTTCGGGAATGGCAGCGATTGGGCACCCATCGTGTTCCTGATCGTGCCGATCCTCGCGCTGTGCCTGATCACGCTCGGGGTGAAGAAGAAGTTCTTCGTGGGCAATTGGGGAAAGGTCGCCGTCGCGTTGCTTCTGTGCGGGATTTTCGGCAATTTGACCGACCGTCTGGTGCAGGGATCGCGGCTTTCGTACATGGAGGGGGCACCCTTTTGGGAACGTCTCAAAGCCGGCTATGTGGTGGACTTCCTCGATTTCACGATCCCCGTGATCAACAAGCAGTGGCCATCGTTCAACGTCGCGGACTCCTGCATCTGCATTGCCGCGGTCTTGCTGTTCTTCACGGGTCTCCAAGCGGACCTGAAGGTCTCCGAGGCGAGGAAAGCGGCGAAGGAGTAGCGGGCCGCTCAGCCCGGACTTGCCTCCCGGCGTCGGGTGGGAATGATGCCTCTTCGTGAGGGTCGTTTATCGCCTGTTGCTTTGCTTCTGGCTATTCGTCGCGGGAAGCGTCGTCCGGGCACAGGAGGAAGAATTCCCGATCCCGGCGGTACCCGAGAGCCGTGTGCTGGACGAGGCGCGGCTCTTCGCCCGCGAGCCGCAGCGTCTGGCGGTGATTTCCGAGACCCTCGCCATGTTGGAGGCGGAGCACGGCTACCGGTTCTATGTGGCCATCTACAACATCCTTATCGGCCGCACCCTGAAGGACCAGACGGAGCGGTTGCAGGAAAAGTGGCTGGGCCAGCAACCGGGCATGGTCCTGGTCATCGAAGCGGACAGCTTCAAGTTCCGGTTCGGCCAACTGCCACCGGAGGAAGAGAAGATCGAACCCGGAAATACGGTGGTCCGCTCGCGCCCGACCGATTTCGCGCCGATCGAACTCGAGCGCATGATCGGCGAGATCGAGGAATCGCTGCGGGCGGCAAGGACCGAAAAAGCCTTGGATGCCGACGCTAAGGTGGAGGTTCTTTCCAAGGGCGACGGCGAGTTCGATGCGTCCCGCGCCAAGCCGTTCGACCGGCAATTATTCGTCGAGAACCTATCGACAGGGTTGGTCGGGCGCATTTCGGACGAACTCGGCCACCGGGCTGCCGCACCGCCGGGCGGCACCCGGAGCCGCATGGTCGTGCTGGCGATCGGGCTGCTCGCTTTCACCGGGCTGCTTGCGCTCCTGGTGGTGGCGGGACTCAAGCGGGCGGAGGCGCGGGCCCGGGAACGCTACGTCTTCCCGAGGGTGGCGGTCGGGATGCGGCTCGGGGCACCGTACGGCGGGGGGAAGGTCAGCTCGCGGAGCTTTGGCCGGGGGAACTAGAGGGCCTTCTTCGCCTGTTTGCGCGCCTCGCGCTGGGCGCGGATCTTGCGCATGAAGGAAGACACTTTGGTCGTCCGGTGGGGGCGGGCCGGCAGATGATGCGGCATGAGCGCGGAGAAGAGATGGACCAGAGGGAAAGTTAGCGCGGCCAGCAGGATGCCGGAGGCCAGTGTCCCAAGGAAGAAATCGCCGGTATTGCCGTGGAGGATCGATTGGGGCACCGGCACCTTGAACCACTCCGACTCGCTGAGCCAGATCAGGAAGTTCTTGAACCAATGGATGTCCGGCAGATTGAGGCCGAGCGTTTCCGAGATCTTGGCACCGAGGAGGAACTGGCCGACGAAAAGCGGGCCGTTGGTAAGCGGGTTGCTCAACCAGCAGGCGGCCATGGCGATCGGGACGTTCGAGTGGAACTTCATCGCGGCGACCCCGGCGAAGAGCATCTGCAGCGGTACCGGCATGACGGCGAAGAACATCCCGATGGTAAGACCGGTGGCCACCGTGTCGCGGCAGGGCATCCACAGACGGCGCTCGAAGAGCGCGTGCGTGATGTCCTGCCACCATTCACGGTGCCTCAGCCGCGGGTGCCGCAATGCGCGGTACGCGCGCCGGACGAGCCATAGGTAGCGTCGCTTCATTGCAGCGGGGTCGGGTGACGGGCGGAATTTCCTTCCTAAAGGTAAATGAAGCAACCGCAAATCCCTTGCCCGTCCGCATTATGACCGGCAAGGTCGCGCCACTCTTTCATGAATTGGTGGCAAGCCCTTGTTCTTGGCGTGATCGAAGGGATCACCGAATACCTTCCGGTCAGTTCCACGGGCCACCTGATTGTCGCCCAGAGGATGATGGGGATCGGCGTCAGCCCGGAAGACAAGGCGGCGGCGGATTGTTTCGCGATTTGCATCCAAGGAGGTGCGATCGCTGCGGTTCTCGGCCTTTATTGGCCGCGGGTCCGCCAGATGGTGCTCGGTCTCATGGGCAAGGACCGGGAAGGCCTGCACCTGATCTTCGCGATCATCGCGGGTTTTTTGCCCGCGGCGGTGATCGGCCTCCTCGCGAACGATTGGATCGAGGAGAAGCTCTTTCATTTCAAATGGATTGCTTGGGCCTGGTTCGTCGGCGGCATCGGCATTCTCGCCGTGGACCGCTGGATGAAAAAAGGGGGTGGCTCCAAGGGGGCGGAACTGGCCCAGATCACCCTCAAAATGGCGTTCCTTGTCGGCCTCATGCAGTGTGTCGCCATGTGGCCGGGGACCTCGCGGAGCCTGATGACCATCATCGGCGGCGTGCTGGTCGGCCTCCGGCTCAGCGCGGCGGTTGAATTTTCCTTCCTGCTAGGCCTCGCCACGCTCGGTGCGGCAACCGCGAAGAAAGCCGTCTGGCCGATCGAGGGGCTGGCGGAGAAATACGACACCGCCTTTGGCGGGGCGATGCTGATGTGGGACCGCTACGGCTTCGTTCCTCTGGCGGTCGGGGTGATCGCCGCCACCGTGTCCGCCGCCGCAGCGGTGAAATGGATGGTGGCCTACCTGAACCGCCGCGGGTTGGGGGTTTTCGGCTGGTACCGGATTGTCGTCGGAGTGGTTGCGGCTGTGATGATTGCGACGAATTTTCTCGGGTTGGGCCACTCCTGAGCCTACCCGGGACAATGCGGATTTGGCTTGCCCGTGACCTCGGGCGGGCGTGCACTGGCGGGGTGAGCGGTCTGCCGCGAAAACCCGCCTTCCCCGTCCTCTTCGCCCTTCTGCTCGCGTTCATCGCGCCGGCGGCGGCCCAGCAGAGATCGGCGCGGGTGGCGTTGACCGACGGTTTCGATTTCCCGGTCGGCAAGCCGGATGGCACCGGGTACTACAAGGCCCGTGGCATGCGGCTCCGGCCGCCGGTGCATTTCGGCGAGGATTGGAACGGTCGCGGCGGCGGCGATACCGACATGGGTGCCCCTGTTTACAGCATCGGGGACGGTGTGGTAACCTGGGCCTACGATGTCCGGCAGGGCTGGGGAAATGTCGTGATCATCCGCTACGGCTACCGCGATCCCTCGTCCGGACAGGTGAGGTTCATCGACGCGCTCTACGGCCACCTGCGGGACATCGGCGTGAGGGTGGGCCAGCAGGTGAAGCGCGGCCAGCAAATCGGAACGATCGGCAATAACCGCGGGATGTATGCCGCCCACTTGCATTTCGAGATCCGCTACAACCTGAACATCGGCATGCAGCGCGAGAGCGTGGCGAGGGATCTGACCAATTGGGCGGATCCTACCGAGTTCATCAAGAAGTACCGCCGCCTGAACCGCGACTGGGGGAAGGTGGCGATGCCACTGGGAACCTATCAGGAGTATCAGGGATTCAAAGGCCTCTGAACGATGGCGCGGACGCGATTCACGCCGGGGCGGCTGGTGCTGCTGGTCCTGATTGCCGTGGTCTCCTGGTACTTGCGCGACCAGCAGCGCCAAGGGAAACGTGGCGGGACGCCTTGGGAGGTGCCTGCCTCTCCCGCTTCTCCATCGGAGCCGGCCGCACCCGCCAAGACCGGGGCGTATGGGACCTTCCCCAGCTGCCGCTTCGAGGAGCACCGGCAAAACGATGGGGATAGCTTCCGCGTGAGGCTGCCGGACGGGCGGGTGGAGCAGTTTCGCTTGTATTTCGTCGATTGTCCGGAGAGCGCGTTCCGCAGTTACCGCGGCGGCGCGACCAATCACGAGCGCATTCACGAGCAGGCGGTGGAGTTCGGCATCTCGGATCGGCAGGCAGTGGAGATCGGCAGCCGGGCGAAGTCCCGCGTGCAGGACCTCCTGGGGCAAGGAACCTTCACGCTCCACACGCGCTGGGACGATCCATTCGGCGACCGGCGCTATCATGCCTTCATCCTGCTCGCGGACGGCACGTGGCTGGATGAAACGCTGGTCCGGGAAGGCCTCGCCCGCATCCACACCAAGGGTGCGGACCTTCCCGACGGCACCTCTCGCAAGGCCTACGAGGCCCGCCTGCGTCAGATCGAGAGGGAAGCCAGGAAGACCCGGAAGGGCGCGTGGGGCATGAATTGATAGTCCGGGAAGACGAATCAAAGAGTCATCGACTCGCCTGTGCGGGGTTTGCTAAGTTGGGGCGTTCATCCCCCCATGAAATTCCCCCTGACCCTCGGCGCGGCCGCGCTTGCTGCGGTGTCTCCGCTACTTGCCCAAGAGCCTGTCTATACCCTGCCGGGTGAGACAGGAAGCCCGTTCACCTACCTGACCATTTCGCAAGGCACTGAGTATGCGGATTCCGCTCACTTGGCCGGTACCGCGCGGGTGTTGGACGAGGCGGTGGTGACGATCTACTCGAATGTCGCGCGGCAGGCCTCGGTGACGCTTTCCTTCTACTCCGCGGTGGTGGACGAGAACGAATACGATGGGCCGATCGGCCAGCCGGGGGTAACTCCCGGCGACCTCGCGGGATTCCGGCCTGCGGACACCCCGCTCTGGGCATCGGGCCCGCTGGTGTTCACGATCGAGGGGGACGGGACAAACAATCTCAACCTGAACCAACTCGTCTTCTCGAACATCAACACGCTCGTACCGGACGATATCTTCTGGGCGGTGACCTTCACGGATGTCACGAACTACAGCGATGGAGGGGCCTTCGGCCCGAAGCTGGAGGATGCCGCGGATCTCGGTCCCGCCGGGGCGGAGACCGACCCGAGCCGCTTCTACCTCAGGGATGCCGGCGGCGAGTGGCTGCCGGTGTGGTTGATGACAAACGCGCCGCCGACGAGCACGCTGTCGGTTCAACTCACGGCCGTGCCGGAACCCTCGGCGGGGTTGATAGGTGTGCTGCTGGCAGGCGCGGGGTTGATCCGGCGGCGGCGAGCCGCTTGAGTCGGCGTGTGACCGATCTCCCGCTGATAGCCGCATCACGCCGCTTGGCCGAGCGCCTGCGACCGCTTGCCTTCACCAAGGCGAGCCATACCTACCTGCCGCTTGACTACGCGCGTGAGCCGCACGAGGAGTATCTGCGGCGTTTTGGCTGCGGGCGGAAGCGGGTGGTGTTCCTGGGGATGAACCCCGGCCCCTTCGGCATGGCACAGACGGGCGTGCCCTTCGGGGAGGTGGCGGCGGTGC
>CBFGPU010000021.1:0-11264 GCA_965650715.1 uncultured Haloferula sp.
CCGACGATGGGGCGGAGACGGATCTCGATCTCGTCGGAGAAGGGCGCAAGCGCGGTCCGGATCTCATCTACGGCCGGGAAATTCTTCATCACCTCGAAGACACCGCCATCGGCAAGCCGCCGTTTCTGCCAGGTGTCTCCCGCTTCGTCGCGGCGGCTGAGCGGGGTGCTGTCGCCCTCGACGAAACGGTTGTCGATGAAGGCGACCCGGGCTCCCGCGGCAAGCCGGGAGTGGAAGCCTTCGAGAAATCCGTGCAACTTTCCGAGAGGCACGTGCGACCACCAGAAGCCGGCGAAGCCCGCATCGAAACTCCGGCCGAAATCCGGCAAGTCCATCGAGTCCGCCACGAGGAACGCGACCTTGCCCGGCTCCCAGGCTTTCGTGCGGGCGATTTCCAGGACTTCCGGATTGATATCGGTGGCCGTGATGTGGCGGGCCGTGCCGGCCAGGCATACGGTCCACCAGGCGGTGCCGCAGGATATCTCGAGCAGGTCCCGCCCCGCGAAGAGCCGGCTGCATTCCTCCCGCAATGCCCTCAGATCATCCTGCCGCCCCGGCTTGGCATAGACCTCTTCGTACTCCCGGGCACGGCGCGCATAGTATTCCTTCATCCGGATCCAGATGATCCCGGATTTCTCCGCGGAGGGACGGCATGTCAAGCGCGGGTGCCGCGGGCGGCTTCACGGATGCAGGTGCATCGCGGCGCGGTGGGCCACCTTCGGGACGAGTTCTTTCCAGCTCTCGTCGCCTTGGCCGATCATCGAGCGGATATCGCGGCCGGTGAAGCGCATCAGGTCCTCGTTGCCCGCAGGCACCGGCCGCACGCGCCCGGTTTCCAGGAAATAGCGGTAGAGGCTGCGGCAGTCTTCGGGAGGGATGAAGCTCGTCGCATCCACCAGTTCGCCCGTCTTCCGGTTCCGCCAGGGATAGACGTACAGGGTCACCTGGTTCTTGAACAGGCGGCCGAAGGACTCGAGCAGGCCGCCCGCGAGATTCACCGACCACTTCGCTTTGAACAGCTCGTTGAGCAGGCCGATGCTCAGCACGATCCCGACCGGTCGTTCAGTGTAGCGGCTCAGGTAGGCGGCGATGCGGTGGAACTCGGCACAGCGCGACACCAGCACGGTTTTGCCGAGGGCCTGCAGGGCGTCGCAGCGGTCGATGAAATCGACATGGTCCACCGTCTTGCCGCGCAGGAGGTTCGCCATGGTCATCTCGCAGAGCTCGATCGTGCGTTCCTGTTCGCCCGCATCGAGCGATTCGCTGAAGACCCTGCGCGAACTCTCCAGCATCTGCAGGTGCAGCAGGCTCACGGGATCGAAGCTGCCGCGCAGCAGCAGGATCGGCCGCTTGTAGAGCGCCTCCGCGGCCTGCACCACCTCGCCGTCCGGCAGGAACATCGCCGCCTCGGTGAGCCCTGCCTCCACCAGCGCGAGCGAGCAGAGGCGGTTGTCGAAGAAGCCGTAGCCGTGGCCGTGGAACTTCAGCATGTCCACCTCCACGCGGTAAGGGCGCAGGTTCTCGACCAGCGAATTCACGAAGAGCCCGAGGTGCCCGCGGTGCCGGAAGGCGGCATGGATCAGGTTCACGCCGACCACGCCCAGCGCTTCCATCTGGTCCGCGTTCGAGGTGTCCAGCAGGCGGATGTGCACGAAGATGTCGGAGGGCGGGTCGCCCGGCTTGAGCTGGAAGCGCAGGCCGAGCCAGCCGTGGCACTCGCCGGTGTCCTGATAGCCGCGCGCGCGGACGGTATTGCAGAAGGAAAAGAAGGTCGTGGTCGCCGCGCGCGCCGGCCCGAGACGTTCCTGCAGGATGCCGAACTCGTGATCGAGCATCTGGCGCAGGCGCTCGCGCGAGACATACCGCGAGCACTTGCCGTAGATGGCATCGCTCATCGTCATGTCGTAGGCGGAGATGGTCTTCGCGACCATGCCGGCGGAGCCGGAGGCCCGGAAGAACCAGTTCGCGGTTTCCTGGCCGGCACCGATCTCGGCGAAGGTGCCGTAGATTCCGGGGTCGAGGTTGAGCTCCTGGGCCTTGTCGAAGGTGGTGGGCATGGAATCGTTCAAGGTGGCGACGCCTTGCCGGGATCGACCCAGCCTTCCGCCACGATGCGGTCGATCAGCACCTGGTTGTTGCCCGGCGAGTCCGGTGGAAACTTCAAGGTCACCAGCATCCGCTTGCCATCGGTCGCGTCGCGCGGGTCGATCCGGACGTCGGTATCGCTGCCCCGCTTGGCATAGCCGAAGAGCGAGTCCTCGCGATCCGGCGAATCGAGGCGGTAGGAGCGCCACTCGAGCTCGTCCTTGAAGCCGAAGTTGTAGTAATCGACCTTCGAGACGATCACCCGGAAAAGCTTCGGTTCCGCGGGTTTGGAACTGCGGAATTCCTGCCAGCTCATCTCGGACCACCCGACCCAGCTCTCCCAGTCCGCCCGCCAGCCCGCCGGCTCCTTCACGAGCACGAGGTTCCCCTTTTCGTGGTTCGTCGTGCGCACGGGCACGATCACCACCGCCAGGCCGTCCCGCGTGCTGAATTCGTAGTCGCCCGCCTGGCCGGTGAAACCCGGGGCCGAGTAGGGCTTCTCTCCAAGCCAGGAGCGGATCTTCGGAAGCGTGGCCTCCGGCATGCGGATCCATTGCTTCACCTCGTCGATGCTCTTCGCCTGGAGGAAATGCTTCGTGACCGAATCGATCTCCGCGATCTCGGTCTTCGGCCGCTCCGCCGGAACATCCGGGGCGGCCGGAACTTCCTCGACGGCCGCGACCGCCGGGGCCGCATTCCTCCGGGACTCCGGCCCGGGTATCAGCCACCAGGTGAAGAGGCCCAGCACCACCAGGGCGGCAAGGCCGGTCCCTGCAACCAAGGGGAAGTTGCCGCCGTCACGGTCCGGGGACGCCTCGAACTCGCCGGGATCTTCCGCCGCATCCTCGCGCTCCAACAAGAGCGGCCCGGGCAAGGCGCCGTCTCCCGGCAAACGCAGCATGATCCGGCAGGCGGGGCATACCACGCCCTTGCCGTCGTGATCCCGGGGCACGCGGAAAATAAAACGGCAGGATGGACAGACGAAGCTGTTCCAGCGCCGGTTCGGTGTTGCGGTCTCCGCCACGCCGGGAGAGTGGGCGGGGGAGCGGGAACGCGCAAGAGCCTTGGGGCGGGAAATTCCAAGGCCCGCGGGCGTGGTTATTCGGGCAGGATCTCCAGCCGTTTGGGCCATGCGAACTGCAGCGGCTTCTCGCCGTCGCCGAGATCGAAGCTATCGAGCACGTTCGTGCTGCTGCGCGTGGTCTGGCGCTGCATCCCCTCGATCATGATCTGCTCGGTGAAGTAGGGATCCTCGCCGAGCAGCACGGGCTCCTTCGAGCGCACCGGCGTGCTGTCGATGACCCACTGGGAGATGCCTCGCGAGGCCGAATCCGACTCGACCGCCCCGGTGCCCGAGTGAAGGGGACAGAAGGGCAGGTTCTCGGAACCCTTGCGGAAGAACTCGGTGTACTCCGCCGAGCGTGTCCGCGGCCGTCCGCTCGCGGGATCCACCACGGTCTCGTAGCAATAGGGCGTCGCCCGCTGGCCGGACACGCTGCAGATCTTCACCTCCACCACGCTCTCGGGTTGCTGGATCACCTTGCCGCCGAAGCCCTTCGCGGCCGCGTTCATGGCATCCGCCCATACCGGCATGGCGAGATCCCTGGAGAAGGCGCCTTCGTAGATGGTCTTGTTCGGCTGCAGGAAGCCGATCCACACGCCGCAAGCCACGCGGCCGTTGTAGCCGAGGAACCAGTTGTCGGAGAAATCGTGCGTGGTGCCGGTCTTGCCCGCGCCGCTGAACGGCTTCTCGGCCAGCATGTCCCTCAGCCCGGCGGCACTCCCGCGTTCCATGCTGCCGCGCATCATGTCGTGCACGATGAATGCCGTTGCATCGTCCACCGGTTGCAAGCGCTCCGGCACTTCGATCTTGCGGCTGTAGATGCTCTGCCCCTCGGCGTTCTCGATCCTTGAAACCAGCGTGAAGTTGCGCGGCGCGGTGGTGCCGCCGCGGGAGAAGGCGGAGATCGCGCGCACCGCGTCCTTCATCGAGACGGACTCCCAGCCGGTCGCGATGCGGGGCAGGAGCTCGACATCCTTCATCGGCAGGCCGAAGGATTCCGCGGTTTTCACCACGTTCGCCAGGCCCGCCATTCCGGCGAAACGGACCGAGGCGGCGATCTTCGAGCTTTCCAAGGCGCGGCGGGCGGTGATCCGGCCGTCATAGGTGGGCCGGGGGATCTCCATGCCCCATTCGCCCAGGATGCCCTCACGTCCGCCGACCATCACCGAGCGGTTGTCCATCGGCTCGTCGTCCACCGTCGTCGCCGGGCTCAAGCCCTGCTGGAGCCCGGCGGCATAGACGAAGGGGAGGAATGCCGTGCCGAGCGGCCGGCGCCCCATTTCGATCATGTCGTACGGCACATCCGAATAATCGCGGCCACCCACGTGCCCGAGGACTTCCCCCGTCGCGTGATCGATCATGAGCCCCGCCCCTTGGAGATACTCCGCCGTCTGGCCGGACGACTTCTTGTATTCGGACCGCTTCTGGTTCGCGTATCCGGGCACGGCCTCCGCGCGTTCCAGGCTGAGGCGCAGGCTGTTTTCCAAGGCGGCTTGCACCCCGGCATCGATGGAGGTGTGGATGCGGAAACCGCCCGTGGCGAGCGCACCCTCGCCGAGCAGACGCCGGATCTCATCGGCCACCCGCTCGTAGAGATGGGTGGTACCGCGTTGGAGAGGCTTGGGGTTGAGCTTGAGGATCTCGCCGGCCAGCCGCGTGGCCTCGCGGTCGGAAATGGCGCCCGCTTCCGCCATCCGGCCGAGCACGAGGTTGCGGGACTTCCGGTTGCCTTCGGGATTGTTGATCGGCGAGAGCCCGGTCGGGTTCTTGATGCAGCCCACGATCGCCGCGCTCTCCAGAGCGGTGAGATCCTTCGGCTCCTTCCCGAAATAGCCGAGCGAGGCCGAGCGGACGCCGTAATAACCGCTGCCGAAGTAGATCCGGTTCAGGTAGAATTCGAGGATCTGCGTCTTCTTGTAGTGCCGCTCGATCCTGCGGGCCAGGAAGGCCTCCACGATCTTGCGCTTCATGTCATCCTCGCCGCGCCGCTTGGTGTCCGCGGCCAGGTCGTAGGCGTTCCTCGCGAGCTGCTGGGTGATCGTGCTGGCACCTTGCGTCCGCTCGCCCGCCTGGAAATTCAGGTAGAACGCCCGCACGACCCCGATGTAATCGACGCCCGTATGCGTCTCGAAGCGCTGGTCCTCCCCTGCCTTGAGCGCCTCGATGAAGATCTTGGGAACTTCCGAGATCGGGATGACGCTGCGGTTCTGGACGAAAATCCGCCCGATCTCCTTGCCGTTCCGGTCCAGGATGATGCTCGGGATTTCGAGGTCGTTGATCCGGGAGAGATCGTAGGTGTAGGAGCGCTCGCGGTAGGGCCGGGTGTAGCGCTCGAAGACGACGTAGCCGATCCCGCCGGTCATCACCGCCAGGGCGATGAGCGTGAGCCAGAAGCCTTTGCGCTTGTAGAAGCGGCGCTTCCTCACCTTGTTCCGCGTGTTGGTTTCGCTATTGGCCATGCCGGATTCCCTTCGTGACCGCTCCCGGAACCCGTCCGGTGCGCCCTCCGCATACTCCCCGGAGGCGGGGGGTGCAATGCCGGGCTTGGCCGCCCGCCTGCATGAGAGGATACTGCACTCTGGTCCGCTGTTTTTCCAGCATTTTATGACGGCGGCGCTCTATGACCCGGCGGAGGGGTATTACTCGCGGCCGTCCGGGCAGGTGGGGCGCGGCGGCGACTTCTTCACCAGCGTGAGCGTGGGTCCGCTTTTCGGCCGCCTTCTGGCACGTCACATCGCCGCCTGGCACCGCGGGTGCGGCTCGCCGGAGCGCTGGCGGATCGTGGAGGCCGGCGCGAACGACGGCTCGCTGGCGCTGGATATCCTGACCGGGCTCGATGAACTCGGCAGCAGGGGTTTCGAGTACGTGGTGGCGGAGCCGCTGCCCTTGATCGCCGCCGCGCTGCGGGAGAAGTCCGGGCGGATCAGGGTGGTGGCAACGACGGAGGAACTCGCGGGTGAGCCGCTCCCGTCCTTCGTGCTGGGAAACGAGGTGCTCGATGCCCTGCCATTCCGGGTGATCGAATCGGATGGCACCGCTTGGCAGGAGCTGGGGGTGGGCCTTGCAGGGGACCATTTCGCATGGGAGACGCTCGGCCCCGCCGATCCACAACTCGTGGCCGCCCTGCCGATCCGACCCGCCGGCTACCGCACGGAAGTCCGCGACAACTACCGCGATTTCATCTCCACCATGCGTCGCGGCATGAGCCACGGCCGCATGCTGTGGATCGACTACGGCTTCGACCGCGCCGACTACTATCATGAGTCCCGTACCACCGGCACCCTGCGGACCTACTCGCGCCATCGCGCCGAGGAAGACCCGCTCGCCAGCCCCGGCGGGATCGACATCACCGCGCACGTCGATTTCACGGCCGTGCAAGAGGCCGCGGAAGCGCTGGGCGGGGAACTGGTCCGCTACCAGCGCCAGGGCCCCTTCCTGACCGAAGTGGCCCGGCCCTGGCTGCTGTCGCTCGAAGGCCGTACCGATGCCGCAAAGGATCTCCGCGCCTTCCAGACCCTGACCCACCCCGGACAACTCGGGGCGAAGTTCCAGGTCATGGAGATCGCGTTCGGGGACGCCGGCGCATGAACGCCGTCGCGGCTCCGGTTCTCCTCGCCATCCTTGCGAATTTGGCTTATTTCCCCGGGAACCCTCCCGCGAAGATGATGCGCGAGAACCGGCAACTCCTTCCCGATGCTTCGAGCCGCCCCGAGTTCGTCCTGATCGACGAGCGCATGGCGAAGGACAGGGCGCTCGCGCAGGGCTTTCTCGCGCTTTCGATCTCCGGAGCGCTTGCCGGTGCCGTGCTGGCGGCGGCGATCAAGGATCCGGAGCTCTGGTGGACCCGCTGGGAGCCGATGCTGGGGTACTCGCTGGCCGGCACCAGCTTCCTTCTCAGCGCGGGCTATTCGCTCCGGATTTCCCTGCTCGGCGATCGGCTCCGGATGCTCCGGCGGACCGGCGGCGCGTGAATCCCGGGAAAAAGAAACCCGGCCGGAGCCGGGAGAGGATCCCAAGGTGTCCCGTCATCTGAGGGACGGACGGGACACCCTGGGTGGGAGGGGAGGCAGTGCGAATCCTGAAGATCAAGGATTCAGGTATGTTTAAATCACGTCACTGCGCGTTTGACCAGCAGAGATTTGAGGCGGACCCGACAAAGTGTGCCATCGCACATCCCGCCGCTCCCTCGGCAAGGGGATCACTTGGCCTCCGCCTCGTCTCCACCGAAGAAGCCCTTCACGTAGCCGAACTCGATCATCGTGTCCTGCCACGGGGCGATGGCGTTGGGATTCTGGAAAATCCGGCCCGCGCGCGCCATTGCGGCTTCCGCTTCCATTTCCTTGCCGTTGGAGAAGAGGATCGCCGCCTCCGCATAGTAGGGATACGGGGAATCGTCGAGGTAGTCGTATTTCTTCGCCATGGCCGCGGCTTCCTCCGCTTTGTTGAGCTTCAGTTTCACCAGCAGCAGCTTGAACTCGGTCAAGCGGCTCAACTGGAACTGGGACTTGTTGGTGGCGGGGGCCAGCTCCAGCACGCGGGTCAGGGTGCGTTCGGCTTCCTCCCAGTTCTTGGTGACGAAGTTCAACTCGGCGATGTTGAAGACGATCTCGGCATTGTCCGGGGTGAGCGAATCCGCCTTCTTGAAACATTCCATCGCCTTGTCGAAGTTCCGGAACTCGACCTGGCAGGCACCGATCAAATTGAGCAGCCCGGGATCGTCGGGGAAAATGGCCGAGGCCTCTTTCGTCTTGTCGAGCGCCTCGAACACGCGCTTCTCGCCGAAGAGGCGGCGTGCTTCGTTGAGCTTTTCGGTGAATTCCTTGCGCTTCGCCTCGGGCAAATTGGAGAAGGCCACCTCGTGGGGGCGTTTGGGCGCGTCCGCAGCTTCCTTTTCCTGCGCATGCAGCAGGGACAGCGGGATCAGGCACAGCAGCAGGGTTCGGAAAATCGCTTTCATGGTTCGGGGAATCGACTCCACGCTAGAGGGTGGCCCAAGCTCCTGCAAGCCGCGGTTCAGGCTTTGTAAAGCCCCCGCGCGGCAATGTAGGCCGCGACCGGCGGCGGCAGCCAGAGAGGCTTTTCCCCCTGCGCGAGCGCTTGCCGGATGGCGGTGGCGGAGGCCGGATGATCGACCGCCAGCGGCTGCATCCGCCACTCCGGGCGGGGCTCGGGAACGCCGGAGCGGTGGGAAACGAGGAACTCCACCCGGGCCGCAAGGCGCTCCGGGTGCTGCCACCGGGGCAGCGCCTGCCATTGATCGGCTCCCATCAGCCAGAATAACTCCGCCCCGGGATAGCGGCGCGCCATCTCCTCCGCCGTGCGCCAGGAATACGCCGGCTGGGATGCGGTCAGATCGTGGTCGTCCGCGACCGCCCACGGGAAATCGCGGATCGCCAGCCGCACCATCTCAAGCCGGTCTTCCGCAGGGGCGGTTAGAACGCCGAGCTTGTGCGGGGAGACGTGGCAGGGCAGGAAGCGGACTTCGTCCAGGTGGAAGACCCGGCGGGCTTCGCTCGCGATTTCCAGATGGCCCTCGTGGACTGGATCGAAGGTGCCGCCGAAGAGAGCGATGCGGCGCGGGCTCATAGGCGCTTGCGGACGTGGTCGCGGTAGGCGGCAGGCGGCATGCCGACCATGCTGCGGAACTGCCGGGTGAGCGCGGTCTGGTCGCCGTAGCCGCATTCGAGGGCGACATCGGCGATGGCCATCGGGGTCTCGCGCAGGAGCCGGGCGGCGTGTTCGATCCGGCTCTTGCGGACGAACTGCGTGGTGCTGAGCTGGAAGACCCGGTGCATCCGCCGCTCGAGCTGGGTCGGCGAGAGCCCGGCGATGGTGGAGAGATCGGCGGCGCGCAGCGGCTCGTCGAGGTGGTCGCGGATGTGTTCCGCCACCTTGGCCACCCCCGCGAGCTCGGCATCGCCCTCGCGCGGTGCCCGCAGGTCGCGGGACACGGAAGCGAGGCCGATGATCTTGCCGGTCCGGTCGTGAAGCGGGACTTTCGTCGCGAGGTACCAGCCCTGGGAGCCATCGCGGTTCAGGGAGAGCTCGAGCTGGTCCACGATTTCCGAGCCGGTGCCGAGCACCTGCTCGTCCTGCTCGCGGTAGGTTTCGGCCAGCGCCTTCGGGAAAAACTCCTCGGCGAGCCGGCCGATCAGGCGGCGGGTGTCCTTCAGGCCGATCCTCTCGACGAAGGCCTGGTTGAGCGCGCGGTAACGCCGCTCGGTGTCCTTCAGGCAGAACATCACGTCCGGCAGGACGGCGAAGAGCCGCTCGCAGAAGCGCGGCGAATCCACCCGGGAGATGAAGGCGACATCAATGGCCACGGCGCTGATTAGAGGGATGTGGAGCCGGGAGACAAGAGAGGAAGAAGACGAATGGGAAGGCTGGCGGACGGGCACCGCGGGCGGAGCTTGGATCCCGGGTCGGCGATTGTCCTTCGGCAAATAACCTAACGGAGGGATTGAAGATCAATGCCGCCGGTTTCGGACGGGATGATTTAGAGATAATATAATTTCCGGAAATGGAGATGAAAATTCTTCTGACGGTGTGGTTTTTTTCTTGATGGGAGATGGGATTCTCGTGGAGAGGTGGAATCACCATGTGTTGTGGTCCGGTTGGTTAGATCCGGATGGGTGCACATGGTGAATCCTCCCCGGGACTATGATCATGCTATCTCGCGCACGGTCCGGCGGCCTGGTCTTCGCCGTCTGCATACTTTCGATTTCCACGACCGCGACGGCCGAACCGCCGAACCGGCGTAGCGGCGGGCCAACGCACAAGAAGCGTCCGGTCGGCGAGGAGGCCTCGCCTCAAGTCTTTCCCGAAAAGGTCCAATGGAGGGACGCAAAGGGCGGGATGTACGAAGAGATCCTCGAGAAGGAATGGGTCTCGCCGCAGCAGGAAAGGGCGATGGACCCGAACAAGGTCGTCGCCGCCAATCAGAAGGAGATCGCCCGCCGGGTGGAGGCCGCCGGGAAGGCGCTGGACCGTGCCGAGCAGCACGCGGCGGAATGGGGCCACGCCTCCATCGCCAGCGCGGTGTTGGTGAAGAGCATCGGGGAAGACGGTCGCAGCAGCCCTTTCTCGATTCGGTCCGGCAACGATGATTCGACTTACAACTACGGCTATTTCGAGGGCCGGGTAAGGAACAGCGTGCAGGGAGCCGCGGCACGTTACGCGGAAAAGTTCCTCGGCGCGCGTGCGGAGGTGCAGGCGGGAACCGATCTTAACTTGCAGCGGGAAGGGCAGATTCAGGAGATCCAGCAGCAGACGCGCTTGCTGGAGGCCCTGAGACTCCGCAAGGAGGCGGAGGCGAAACTCCACCCGAAACCGGAAACCAAGGAGGATCCGGACGTCAAGGTGCTGAAGGACGGAAGTGCCGCCGCGGAGGGAGAAGAGGCGACCGAGGAAGAAGAAGAAGAGGAAGAGCCCGATGCAAATGCCGCCACCGACACCCTCCTGCCGGGTCTCGAGTCCGCGACGGCGGGCGATGACGGAACGATCCAGAATCTCTTCACGCCGAGCGAATTCGCGGACTATCAGGCCCTGCTGACGGGCAAGATGAAAACGGCAAGTCCTGCCGCTCAAGCAGCTCAGGCGAATGGCCAGCAGGCAGCCGAAGGGGGAGAGCAACCCGCAGCCGGGGCCGAGACTCCGGATCTCGCGACTCTTGCGGTGGTCGCCGATCAGCTGACCCTTTCGGAGGGCGACGTGATGAAGAGCGCCAGCTCGAACCTGGTGATGAAGAAGGTGCTCAACTACCTGACCGCCCCCGTGGACGCCGGTTCGAACAACGTGGCCTGGTTCATGGTCACCCAGGTGAGTGTCTCGCCCGGCAGCCGCACGGCGCGGGACTATGTCGCGGAGACAACACTGCATCCATTCTACGCCGAGCTGAACGGCGGGAAGGTGGAAGGCGAGTTTGATCCGAACGTTCTGCATCCGGGGATCTTCGCCGCTTTCCCCCTGGTCGAAGCCCAAGCGCTCGACCTGCGCAACAGCGAGCGCTTCGAGACCCGGCTTTCCTTCGCCCTCGCGGCGCAGTTGATCGCCCAAGGGAAAAAGGCCGAGGCCAAGTTTTTCCTCGAGCGGATTACCAAGATCCAGCAGGACATCG
>CBFGPU010000022.1:0-11115 GCA_965650715.1 uncultured Haloferula sp.
ATCCGGAGCATCGAGCGAGAGCTGGCGAAGTTCGTGGGAGAGGCGAAGCAGGCGGACGACATCACCCTGGTGGCGATGGAGAAGCGGTGAATTCGCCATGCCGGTGATCGTGCTCTACACTCGGATCAATGCGCCGCGAGAGCGGGTTTTCGATCTTTCGCGGAGTCTTGACCTCCATCAGGACACGGTGGCCCATACGAAGGAGCGCGCGATCGCGGGCGTAACCTCCGGACTTCTCGGGCTGGATGATGAGGTCACGTGGAGTGCATGGCATCTCGGCTGGAGGAGAAGGCTCAGGGTGCGGATGAGCCGTCTTGAATATCCATTCTTCTTCGAGGACCGGATGGTAGAGGGTGCCTTCCGGGTGATGCGGCACGAGCACCATTTCGAGCCGGACGGTGGGGGGACCGTGATGATGGATCGCTTCGAATTCACCTCGCCTTTCGGCTGGATCGGAAGGAGCTTCGACCGCCTGTTTCTGGAACGCTATATGCGTCGGTTGCTGGAGCAGCGGAACGCGGGAATCAAACGGATCGCTGAGTCGGAGGAATGGAGGACATATTTGAAGGTGTAGGCCAAGGACCGCGCGCGGCCCGATGCGAGCGGGGGGTTGACTCCCACCCTTCCCGGTGGCAGGAACGCCGCGCATGACTCCCGAGGACGATAAAGAGATCGCGGACGCCGTGGATCCGACTTCCCCCGACGCCCCGGTTGCCGACGCCGCCGATGGCGATCCGTATGCCGAACTGGAGGCGGACGTGATGAAGTGGCGCGAGCTTGCGGTGCGCACCGCCGCCGATCTGGACAATTTCCGCAAGCGCTCCGCCCGCGAACGCGAGGACGCGATCCGCTACGCCAACCAAGGCTTGCTGGAAGACCTGCTGCCGGTCATCGACAATTTCGAGATGGGGATGCAGGCCGCGGCCCAGGACAAGTCGTCGATGATCTACATCGGCATGGACATGGTCCGCCGCCAGTTGAACGACTTCCTTTCCGCCCAGGGCGTCACCGAGATCCCGGCGGAAGGCAAATCCTTCGATCCGAACCTCCACGAAGCCGTCTCGCAGGAGGCCGCACCCGGTGTGGAGGACGGCACGGTGCTGCGCGTCCACCGCCGCGGCTTCATGCTGCGCGACCGCCTGCTGCGCCCGGCCACCGTGGTGGTGGCGAAGGCCAACGAGAAGGAAGGCTGATCATGGCGTCGAAGCGAGATTACTACGAGATCCTCGGCGTCTCCCGCGATGCGAGTCCGGAGGAGATCAAGAAGGCCTACCGCAAGCTCGCGGTGAAGTTCCACCCGGACAAGAACCCGGGCGATCACGAGGCGGAGGACAAGTTCAAGGAGCTCGGCGAGGCCTATGAAGCCTTGAGCGATCCCGACAAGCGCGCGGCCTACGACCGCTACGGGCATCAGGCATTTGCCGGCGGTGGCGGTGGCGGAGGTTTCCATGATCCGATGGACCTCTTCTCGCAGGTCTTCGGTAGCGCTTTTGGCGGCGGCTTCGAGGAATTCTTCGGCGGCGGTCGGCGCCAGCGCTCGGGCAAGCAGCGGGGCAGCGACTTGCGCTACGATCTGGAAATTTCGCTGGAGGAAGCGGCCCGCGGTTCCGAGAAGGAACTCGAGATCGAGCACTTCGGTCCCTGCGGGAATTGCAATTCCAGCGGCTCCAAAAGCGGCGGGGGCACCAAGCCCTGCTCAAGCTGCGGCGGTCGCGGCGTGGTGGCCCGGCAAGCCGGGATTTTCATCCAACAGACGACCTGCCCGGAATGCCGCGGCGCGGGAGAAACCGTGACCGATCCCTGCGGCGCTTGTGGCGGGGACGGACGGAAGCACAAGACCAGCCGGATCAAGATCCGTATCCCGGCCGGGGTGGAGGATGGCACGCGACTGCGCTCCACGGGCAACGGTGATGCCGGCGTGCGCGGCGGTGCCGCGGGTGATCTCTATGTTTTCCTGCACGTGAAGGAGCACGATGTCTTCGAACGCGAGGGCAACGATCTGTTCTGCGAGGTGCCGATGCCCTTCAGCACCGCCACTCTCGGTGGGGAACTCGAAGTGCCCACGCTCGACGGCAAGGCCTCGATCAAGATCCCGGCGGGAACGCAGGGGGGCACGCTCTTCCGCCTGCGGGAGCGCGGCGTGCCTTCGCTCTCCAGTCACAAGAAGGGTGACCTTCACGTGCGCGTGCAGGTGGAAGTGCCGACCAAGCTCAATACCGAGCAGCAGGACAAGCTGCGGTCCTTCGCGGAATCCATCGGCGACCACAATTCGCCCATGCAGGAATCCTTTTTCCAGAAGGCACGGCGCTTCTTCGATCTCTAACCCGCCGATGGCACGTTTCTTCCTGAGCCCGGATGCCTGGGGAGAGCACGCCGTCCTCACCGGGGATGAGGCGAAGCACGCAGCGCAGGTCATGCGGGTCCGCCGCGGCGACCGCATCACCGTCTTCGACGGGGCCGGGCGCTCGGCTGCCGCCGAAGTGGGGGAGGTCTCGAAGTCCGAACTCCGGCTCGCCCTGGGTGAGGAAATCCGGCATCCGGCGCTGCGGCCCGCGATCCATCTTGTCCAGGCGGTGCCGAAGGGGAAGACGATGGACCTGATCGTCCAAAAGGCGGTCGAACTGGGAGTGGCATCGATCCAGCCGCTGATTTCCCGTCGCACGGTGGTGCAGGTGGACGACGAGGATGCCGGCCGGAAGGCCGCGAAGTGGCGGCGGGTGGCGTTGGAGGCTTGCAAGCAGTGCGGGCAGGATCTCCTTCCTTCGGTCGAGCCGCCCTTGTCGTTCGGGGATTGGCTGCCGAGAGCGGGCGGAGGTCTGAAGGTGGTGGCGTCCCTCTATCCCGGCGCGAGGCCTCTGAGAGAAATTTTCCGGGGGGCGGAAAATCCGGAAGAGGTGACCCTCTTGGTGGGGCCTGAAGGCGATTTTACGGCGGAGGAACTGGCTGGCGCGGTCGCAGCAGGCTTCCAAGCCGCAAGTTTGGGGTCGATCGTGTTGCGGGCGGAAACGGCTGCATTTTTTGCAGTTTCTGCGGCCAGGTATGAATATTCCACGGGGGCTTTATAAAAATTGGCCTTTGATTGTCGTGGTTTCCGTAATACTTTGCCGGTGTGCTGTCCCAACGGTCTAGAGCAATCTGGCCGGTCCCTTCCATTTCCATCGGTCTGATTGCGTGTACGCTAGGTGCGGAAATTCCCGCGCCCACGCGCGATTTCGTCGTGGATACCTCGGACCGGAGTGACGTGGTTTCCCTTTACCACGCCATCTACATGGCGTCGGAGGGCTACCAGCACCGGATCGCTTGGACAGGGAATTACAGCTCCACCGCGGCAGGCGCGGAGGGCATGGTTTCGCGGGTTTTCAGCGACGATGTCGAACGGCGCCTGAACTACTTCCGGGCGATGTGCGGTCTCCCTTCGGACATGCGGGTCAACAGCGCCGCCACCGTTCGCATTGATCCGGGCGATACCCATCAGCCTTCGGCCGGTACGGCCAAAGCCGCCGCCTCCCAGCGCTCCGCGCTGATGATCGCGCGGACCTATCCGAGCAATGCGGGACTCAGCCACAGTCCGGCCCAGACCTGCACGGCTTGGACGACCGCCGCTTGGAACGCGAACAAGAACGGCAACCTCTCGCTCGGCTTCTTCGGCCCGGGGGCGGTGGATGCCTACGCGAAGGAGGACGTGATGGGAACCTCCGCGTGGAACCTCGATGCGGGGCACCGCCGCTGGCTGCTATTCCAAGGAGCCACCGACTTTGCCACGGGCGACACGCCGGGCGTGTTCAACTCGGGGAGCAACAGCATCCGCCCGCCGACCAATTCGATGTATGTCGTGCCGCGTGCGGACGAGCTCGAATACCAGGCACCGGTTTTCGTCAGCTATCCGCCGAAGGGTTACTTCCCGGCGTGCCTGAACACGCCTTTCTGGTCCCTGTCCTATCCGGACGCCGATTTCTCAGCAGCCACGGTAAGCATGACCGGCGCGGGAGGGGCTCCGGTATCGGTCTCGATCGTGTCGCGCCGCAGCGGCTACGGCGACAACTGCATCGTTTGGCAGGTCTCGGGTAATGCCGCCGCGAAGGAGGTTGACGGCGACACGACATGGAACGTGACGGTTTCGAATATCCAGGGCGCAGGGATACCCACGCAGCATAGCTGGTCGGTCACGCTGATCGATCCCGAGAAGCTGAACGAGACGCCGGTCGTCTCCGGACCGACGAATCCACTCATCGCGGGAGCAACCTACGCGGTGATCCCCGTAGCGGGTGCCGAACAGATGCAAGTGGGGATGCACCTGCGCAAGCCGGCGACCTGGACTGAGGGGGCGGAAGATAGCCCTGCCCCGGAGATCATCGACCGCACCAGCGGCACCTATGCTCTTCGCGCGACGAACGCGGGGTATGTGAAGACGGGTGCGAAGGCTTTCCGCCTGACCTTCCCGACGCGCTACGATCCCTTCATCAACGGGGTGCCGCAGCAGATCTTGGAATTGGACCGCGAACTGGTGCCCGGCGTGGAGGGCAAGCTGAACTTCCAATACCGCCGGGGCCTGATGACCGGAGCCTCCAAACTGGCGGTGGAAACCTCCTCCGACGACGGACAGACGTGGACGCCGGCAGGAAGCCTGATCTCGGGATTGGGCGGAGCGGGTGATTCGACGTTCCAAGCGGCTTCGCTGACCTTGCCCGAGGGACCGCTGCGGGTGCGCTTCCGCTACCACCTTGCCGACCCGTCCTCCCCGCTTTACGCGCACGAGGACTACCCGAGCCACCCGACGGGCGTGTTCATCGATGACATTTCGGCCTCGGACTGCACCTGGCTGGAACCTTCCGGGATGCTTGCTTCACCGGGGATAAGCTCCTTCGGCTTCAATTCCACCACGGCCGGGACTCCGCTCGCCGCAGGTCAGGAGTGGTGGCTCCGGGCCCGTGCGGTGCTCGGTGGCAAGGCCTTCCCTTGGGGGACTGCCAAGGTGGTGTTCCCCACCGGACCTCTCATGCTCGACGGCCCGGCGGAACCTCCGTTGAGCGGGGCGGACTATTCTTTCGTTCCCGATCCGGCTGCGGCGACTTATCGTCTGGAAGTCGCACGGCTCGGGGAGGCAAACTGGGTGGAAGGTGCGGAGGTTGCGCCGCCGCCGCAGGTGATCGCGGACATTTCCGGGACCTATGCTCTTTCCAGCAATTTGAAGGGCTTTCGCAAGGGCGGTGCCTTTGCGTTCCGGCTCGGACTGTCCACCGCGGCGGACGAGGTGGAGAGCTTCGCCATCGACCGGCAGATCGTCCCCGGATCGAGCAGCGCGCTTGAGTTCTGGACCCGCCGTGGCGGCATGAGCAAGACCAACGCCCTGCATGTCGAAGTCTCCACGGACGGTGCCACCTGGACGTCCATCTGGAGCCTTCCCGGTTTGCAGAAGGCGGAGAAGAAGGTGCTACTCCAGACGGTATCCTTGGCGGCTTGGGCGGATATGCCGATCCGAGTGCGTTTCGCCGTCCGGAAGGCGGCGGGAGGCACGAACTTGAAATGGAATGCCAAGAAATCAGGCGTCTGGATCGACGACATCACGGTGACGAATGCGACGACCCTCATTTCCTCCAAGGAGACCTTGGTGCCGGAATCGGCTGTCACGGTACGGCTCGATGCGGAAAGCGCGGGCCACGAGTTGATGGACGGCTCGACGATGCGGATCCGGATGCGGGGCGTCGCAGGCGGCCTTCCGGGCAACTGGGGTCCCGCGCTGATCGTGAGCCCGTCGGCATTGGCGAGCGAACTCGTTCTACCGGCCGGCTTCACCGAGTGGGCGGAGGCGAATCATCCCGGGCTCGGTTTGAGCTTCGAAGGCGATCAGGACGGGGATGGCCTTGCGGACGGGATTGAATATGCCTTCTCGCTTGATCCCGCGACTGCGCAGGGATCTCCGGATCTGCTGGCAGCGGATGCCCAGCGGATGAGCATCTCGCGGGGTCTTCCGGAAGAGCGTCCGGGAATTCGCTACGGGGCCGAATGGACGGACGACCTTGAGACTTGGTCGGACGAAGGAATCCAGATCGACATTCAGGGCGGGACGATCACGGCGAGTGCCCCGAAGGGGGCCGGAGCCCGCTTTATGCGCTGGAAGATTGAGGAGGAATAGGATCCTCCACCGGCGGGTCTGGGTTCGAACTTTAATCTTGAGGTCGGGCTGCTTGTGAATCCGCACCTCCACCCGCGGGGCGCTGCTGCCTCTGTATAAAAAACCGGCGGTGAAGAATTCACCGCCGGTGGGTTGGATGATAATTCCGAGGCCCTGGAGCGTCTTGCAGGGAGACTACTCTTCCTCCTTCTCCTTCTTGCCCTTACCGCCGCCGCCACCTTGCGGGCGTTGCGGTTGCTGGCGCTGCGGTTGGGCCTTCTCGCGTTGAGGCTGCACTTGGCGTTGCGGCTGAGGCTGCTGCTTCTTGGGCTGCACTTGGCGCTCCGGCTGAGGCTGCTGCTTCTTCGGTTGCACTTGGCGCTCCGGCTGAGGCTGCTGCTTCTTCGGCTGGACCTGACGCTCCGGCTGGGCTTGCTCCTTTTTTGGCTGGACCTTGCGCTCCGGCTGAGGCTGCTGCTTCTTGGGCTGGACCTGGCGTTCCGGTTGCGGGTCAACCTTCTTGGGCTGGACCTTCTGGGGCTGCGGGCGGCCCTTGGGGGCGCGCTCGGCTTCCTCCTTCTTCGGCGCGGGAGTGGTCTTTTCCGGAGCCGGATCCACCTTGGGTTCGCGCTTCGGCGGGGTGTCTCGACCGCCCTCGGGCTTGGCCGGGGTGTCACGATCCGTCATGGGCTCCTTATCGCCCTTGCCACCTTGTCCGCGACCCGGGCGGCCCGGCTGCGGCTTGGGAGTCGTATCGTCTTCGGCAGCTCCCTTGCCCTTGCCGCCTTGGCCCCGCCCGGGACGGCCGGGTTGATTTTCGCCGGGTTTGGCGGTGTCATCGCCGGCTGGATCCTTGTCGGCCACGGCGGGAGCTTGCTTGCGCTTGGGCGGAGCTTGGGCGCCCGAGAGTTGGGCGGCTTTGCGACCCATGATCGGGGAGCGTTGCAGCTTGGCCTTCACGGGCTTCGGAGCGGCTTCGCCTTCGACGGCCTTCCCGACGGCAGCTTCCTTCTCAACCTGCTTGCGCTGCTTGGCGAAGTTCACCATTTCCTTGCGCTGGTTCACGATTTTCTCGCGGGCACCGCCATCAAGCTTCTTGAAGCGCTTGCCGCCTCCGCCGCCGCCTTCCTTGGCGAATTGGGCCAGCGGCTCGGCGATGACGAGTTCCTTGCCATCGCGGCTCTTGAAGCCGCGGCGGCCTTCCCCGATGTCGCGGAGGGCGGCGAAGGTGCGGGGCGGGCGTGCGTCGCGGTTGTCGCGGAAGTAATCGAAGTCGGCGATGCGGCTGCGTTCCCACTCGCGGTCATGCCGGTGTTCCCAGCGGCGGTGGGCAAAGATCGGATCGTAGCCGCCGCGCATGCGGGCATAGCTGACGTTGTAGAAGAAGCCGCGATCCCGATAGGCGGGCTCGTAGTAGTCGCCGAAGTAGTAGTGGCTGTATCGCGGGCGCACGAAGAGGTGATCCACGAACAGGTTGATGCTGATCACGGTGGCCGGCGTGTAGTAGAAATCCGGACGGCGATAGATATGGCCGTGGAAGCGCACCGGAGCGAAGATCACGCCGCGGCGGGCGACGACGTAGTCCCAGTAGCCCGGGACATAGATATAGCCGCGCGGGGTCCAGTTGTAGTGATCCGGCACGTAGGTCCAGTGCTGGCGGTAAGGCTGCCAGTAGCCGGGACGCCAGCGGTAGCGGGTATCGACCCAAACCCAGGTTCCGGGAATCCAGACATCGTCATCCGAAGCAGCGGCGACATTAGGCCCAGCTTCCACGGTTCGGGGCGGCTCGGGAAGGTAAGTGACTTCCTCCGTGCCGGTATCGGACCAGTAACCTGCGACCCACTGGTATTGGCTGCCGACTTCGTTCCAGTATCCGGGAACCCACTCGCGGTCCGGCGGGATGTTTCGCCAGATCCCGCTGATCCAGAGGAAATCGCTGGTGTCCTCGTCCCAAGCCCAGTAGCCGGGAATCCAGGTGACATTGTCGCCCTCCAGTTCCTGTTCGGGCGGGAGTTCGTCGATCGGTTCCGGAGGCTGCTGACTGATCAGGATGCCGGGCTCCGGTTCGAAGCTGACGGCTTCCGCGAAAGCCTCGTGGACGGGACCGCGGGTCAGGATTTCGGTCTCCTGCGAGACCTCCTCCTGAGCGGTCGCCACGCCGGGTGCGAGCAGAGCCCCGCAGGCGGAGAATGCGGTGATGGTGGCCAAGAGGCCGTATCGGGTGGAGTTCATGGGTTGGTAGTTCCTAGCTTGATTCGTTCCCCTTTGGGACGCGGTGTGCGGTGGTTCATTCGATTCCGTCTCCGTTTTCCGCGCAGCTCTCTGCTAATGAGGGAATTCCTTGGGCTGCGGGCGTTGTGGCGGGGATGCCGGAAAGGTGGTCCAGCGCGCTAGACAGGCAACTGCAAAATGCATCACGGAGCCAAGGCAAATGCGATTTGCATCTGGATGTCCGGGCGGTTGGTGGGGCGGAGGATGGTCAGAATCGATGGGAAATCACTTGCTGCCCAAGCGAGGCAGGCGCGTCGCGGTCCCGGAGGAGAGGGAGCCGCGTTTCTTTACAAACGGGGGGGGCTCTGGCATCCCTCCGCGGCCATATGTCCGATTTGCCCAAAGCCTACGAACCCCAAGCGGTTGAAGCCAAGTGGTATGCCGCGTGGATCGAAGGGAAATGTTTCGAGGCCGACCCTGCTTCGGAGAAGCCCGCGTACTCCATCGTGATCCCGCCGCCGAACGTGACGGGGATCCTGCACCTCGGACACGTCCTGAACAACACGATCCAGGATATCCTGGCGCGTCGGGCGCGGCAGGAGGGGAAGGAAGTGCTGTGGCTGCCGGGGACGGATCACGCGGGCATCGCGACGCAGGCGAAGGTGGAGCGCGAGCTGCGCGAGAACGAGAAGCTGACGCGCCGTGATCTCGGCCGGGAAGAGTTCCTCAAGCGCGTGTGGGATTTCAAGGACAAGCACGGCAACATCATCATCAGCCAGCTCAAGCGGCTGGGTTGTTCGTGCGATTGGTCGCGCGAGCGCTTCACGATGGACGAGGCTTACACGAAGTGGGTGAGCCACGTGTTCGTGGAGCTTTTCAAGGAAGGCCTCATCTACCGGGGCAAGAGGATCGTGAACTGGTGCCCGGTGTCGCTGACGGCGCTTTCCGACGAGGAGGTGATCATGAAGGCGCAGAAGTCGAAGTTGTACTTCATGAAGTACGAGCTGACGGATGCGCCGGGCGAGTTCCTGGAGATTTCGACGACGCGTCCCGAGACCCTGATGGGCGACGTGGCGGTGGCGGTGAACCCGAAGGACCCGCGCTTCGCTAAGTATGTGGGCCGCACGGTGAACCGTCCTTTCCCGCACGCGGCGATACCGGTGATCGCGGACGAGCATGTGGACATCGAGTTCGGTACGGGGGCGCTGAAGATCACGCCCGCGCACGACAAGGCCGATTTCGAAATCGGGATCCGCCATAACCTGCCGATCATCGACGTCCTTACCCCGGACGCGCACATCAATCTGCCGGAGTTGCCCGAGTTCCACGGCCTGGACCGCTTCGTCGCGCGCCGCAAGGCTGCCGCGAAGCTGGAAGAGATGGGGCTGCTGATCAAGGTGGAGGAATACGAGAACAACGTGGGTTACTCGGAGCGTGCCGGGGTGCCGATCGAGCCGCGGATCTCGATGCAGTGGTTCCTGAAGTATCCGTGCGTGAAGGAAGCGGCGGATGCGGTGGCGAACGGCGACATCACCTTCCGGCCCGAGCGTTGGGCCAAGACCTACGCCCATTGGATGGAGAACCTGCAGGACTGGTGCATCAGCCGCCAGCTTTGGTGGGGCCACCAGATCCCGGTGTGGTATCGCAGGGACAAGCTGGACGCGCTCAAGGGTGCCGAATCGCTCGACATGCAGGACTTCTCCGCAGGAGACATCCACGTGGGCATCGAAGCACCGGCGGATGCCGACAATTGGGTGCGCGACGAGGACGTGATGGACACCTGGTTCAGCTCGTGGCTGTGGCCCTTCGCGACGATGGCGGATGTGGGCGAGAGCACGCCGACGCTGAAAAAATTCTATCCGACCACGGATCTCGTGACCGGGCCGGACATCATCTTCTTCTGGGTGGCGCGCATGATCATGGCGGGCTTCCGCTTCGAGGGAGGGCTGCCATTCAAGAACGTCTATTTCACTTCAATCATCCGCGACTTGAAGGGCCAAAAGATGTCGAAGTCCCTCGGCAACTCGCCGGACCCCATCGAGATGATGGACAAGTACGGCGCGGACGGCCTGCGCTTCGGGCTCATGCGGATCGCGCCGACCGGCAGCGACTTGCGCTTCGATGAGACGCAGATGGAGGAAGGCCGGAACTTCGCCAACAAGATCTACAATGCCTGCCGTTTCCGCGAGATGGGCGGGACCATCGTGTTCCCGGACAGCGACGATGAAGAAAACGAGGAAGTGGTCGGCATGGCGAATTGCTTCCACATCGACATCCTCGCGAAGCTCGACGAGCTGACGGCGGACCTCGAACGAATCTACGGCGAGTACCGCTTCGGCGAGATCGCGCAGCGCCTGCACGAGTTCCTGTGGGCCGAGTTCTGCGACAAGTTCCTGGAAGCGGTGAAGGGCGATCTGCGCGAGAGCGCGACGCCGGAGGCACGGGCGGTGACGCTGTCGGTCTTCGACACGGTGATGAGCCGTTTCCTGCAACTGCTGCATCCCTACATGCCGCACGTGACGGAGGAGCTTTCGCTGAACATGGGCTACATCAACCAAGGTGAATTCCTGATGGAAGCCGAGCTGCCGGAGGAGCCGGTGCTGGTCGGGCTGTCCGCGGAGGACATCGCGGCGGAGCAGGCGAAGGCGGCGGCAATTTACGAAACCGCGGGACGCCTGCGAAACCTGAAGGCCGAGTACAACGTGGCGGCGCGCCGCGACGTGAAGCTGGTGGTGAAGGGGGCCGTGGCATGGCTGGAGGAGGAGAAGCCGGTGCTGGCGCTGCTGGCCGGG